>CAJNCX010000001.1:300000-497507 GCA_905221365.1 bacterium | reverse complement strand
AGCACAAGCTTGAGCAACAGCGTATCTGCATCAATCAGTGCTAGCCAATCAGCAAGCACAAGCTTGAGCAACAGCGTATCTGCCTCAATCAGTGCATCTGAATCAGCAAGCAACAATTCAGCTTCGACAAGTACATCAGTAAGCTTGAGCAATAGCGTTTCAAGCAGCTTGAGTACAAGTGCGTCACAACAATCTAACTCATTCAGCTATAGTAAGGGTGAGCCAACAAGCGAATCTAAGCCAGAGTTTAACCTTCCTAGCTACCTTGAATCTGTAAGTGCAAGTGAGTCAGTTTCACTCAGCAAATCAGTAAGTGTGTCATTGAGCGATAGTACTTCAGCATCAATCAGCACAAGTGAATCAGTTTCAACAAGCACAAGCTTGAGTGACAGCATTTCTGCTTCAATCAGTGCAAGCAACAACTCAGGTAGCGGTTCAGGTTCAGCAAGCACAAGCAATGGTTCAGCTAGTCAATCAGCTAGCGCATCAGTAAGCTCAAGCCAAAGCGCTTCAGCATCAGTATCTGCAAGTCAAAGCACTTCAGCATCTGTATCAGCAAGCCAATCAGCTTCAGCTTCAATCAGTGCAAGCAACAACTCAGGTAGTGGTTCAGGTTCAACAAGTACAAGCAATGGTTCAGGTGATGCCTCAACTTCAGCAAGTACTTCAGCAAGCTTGAGTAACAGCGTAAGTGCTTCAATCAGCACAAGTGAATCAGTTTCAACAAGCACAAGCTTGAGCAACAGCGCAAGTACCTCAGCTAGCTTGTCTGACAGTGCTTCAATCTCAAGTGCATTGAACCACTCACAAGCTCCTGCACAACAACCTGCTGGACCAGGACGTTCAAACGGTAGAAAACTTCCAAATACAGGAACTGCAAGTAACCAATTTGCTGGTCTTGGATTAGGAGTAGCTGCCTTGGCAACTGCCTCTCTTCTTGGCAAGAAGAAGAAATCAGCAGCTTCTGAAATGGATTTAGAAGACTAAGTCCCAGAAATCGACTAAAATGAAATTGTTGATATCATTTTAGCGATGAAAACAAGAACCCCGGATAGCTCAAGGCTATCTGGGGTTTTTGGCTTTTTGTCAACTGTAGAGGGTGAGATCTAACTAAGTATGAGAGAGAATCAGATTGGTTCTCTCTTTTCTAACATTCAAAGTAACGAGAATTATCACTCTAAATTTCTGAAATTTTGAAAATCAAATACTAGACATCTTATATTCTTGCTGATTGCTTTCAACTAATGGCGAAGTTTACCAGAACAAGTCAATGTCTGGCTGTCAATCTCACAAGGTGCTAAAGTTTCTCTGAAAGTTTGAGGATAAAAGGCTTTATTATAGCGCGACTGAGATGTTGGAATATGTGAAATTTATTCAGTATAATTTTGGTATTTTGAAGTAGTGTGATGATGGGGATCTGGCTGTTAAATCTGTCCGCAGTGAACCGCTTTCACTTGTTCCTGAACTTTCTCTAAGGCGTTTGTAGAAGTCGTATTTGGTGGGTGATTGCTCTTTTTTGCTTCGTTTTTCGTGGAAATTTAAATTTTTAAAGATTCTTAATCTTGCTTGAAAATCCAAGGAATTTCTTCAAAAATTCACACAAAACTCTTCAATTTGGGTTTGTGAAAATCGGTTTTTTATGATAGAATATTAAGGAATGTATGTCATTCGATAAACAAATTTAATGAGGTAAAAACATGGAAATCATGACACTTGCGATTGCTGTTTTTGCCGTCATCATTGGTTTAGTCATTGGATATGTCAGCATCTCAGCTAAGATGAAATCATCTCAAGAGGCTGCAGAGTTGATGCTTCTAAATGCTGAACAAGAAGCAACTAATTTACGAGGACAAGCTGAGCGCGAAGCGGATTTATTGCTAAATGAAGCCAAGAGCGAAAGCAAGTCTCTTAAAAAAGAAGCACTATTGGAGGCCAAAGAGGAAGCCAGAAAATACCGTGAAGAAGTGGACGCTGAATTTAAGTCAGAACGTCAGGAGCTCAAGCAAATTGAAAGTCGTTTGACGGAGAGAGCTACGAGCCTTGACCGTAAGGACGACAATTTGACGAACAAAGAAAAAACACTTGAACAAAAAGAACAAAGTATTTCTGATAGAGCAAAAAACCTTGATGCACGTGAAGAGCAATTAGAGGAAGTCGAAAGACAAAAAGAAGCTGAACTGGAACGTATTGGCTCCCTTTCCCAAACTGAGGCTCGAGAGATTATCTTGGCTCAAACAGAGGAAAACTTGACCAAGGAAATTGCTAGCCGCATTCGTGAGGCTGAGCAAGAGGTGAAGGAACGTTCAGACAAGATTGCGAAAGATATCTTGGTTCAGGCTATGCAGCGTATCGCTGGTGACTATGTAGCAGAGTCAACAAACTCGACAGTTCACCTACCAGATGATACCATGAAGGGGCGCATTATCGGTCGTGAAGGGCGTAATATTCGTACCTTTGAAAGTTTGACAGGAGTCGATGTGATTATCGACGACACGCCAGAAGTGGTAACCTTGTCAGGATTTGATCCGATTCGTCGTGAAATTGCTCGTATGACCATGGAAATGTTGCTCAAGGATGGCCGCATCCACCCAGCTCGTATCGAGGAGTTGGTGGAGAAAAACCGTCAAGAGATTGACAATAAGATCCGTGAATATGGTGAGGCTGCTGCCTATGAGATTGGTGCGCCAAACCTTCATCCAGACTTGATGAAGATCATGGGCCGCTTGCAGTTCCGTACTTCTTATGGACAAAATGTCTTGCGTCATTCGATTGAGGTTGCTAAGTTATCTGGTATCATTGCGAGTGAACTTGGTGAAAATGCAGCTCTTGCTCGTCGTGCTGGATTCCTTCACGACATCGGGAAAGCTATTGACCGCGAGGTTGAAGGTAGCCACGTTGAGATTGGTACGGAGTTGGCTCGTAAGTACAAGGAACACCCAGTTGTGGTGAATACTATTGCTAGCCACCACGGAGATGTCGAAGCCGAAAGCGTCATTGCAGTGATTGTTGCTGCAGCAGATGCCTTGAGTGCAGCGCGTCCAGGTGCTCGTAGTGAATCTCTTGAAAGCTACATCAAGCGTCTCCATGATTTGGAAGAAATCGCCAATGGCTTTGAAGGAGTGCAAAATAGCTTTGCCCTTCAAGCAGGACGTGAAATCCGTATCATGGTTAATCCAGGACAAATCAAAGACGACAAAGTCACAATCTTGGCTCACAAAGTTCGTGAGAAAATTGAAAATAATCTCGATTACCCAGGAAATATCAAGGTAACCGTGATCCGCGAACTTCGTGCAGTAGATTATGCTAAATAAATAAGAAAGAGCAGTTGAAAAATTACTGCTTTTTTGTTACACTAGATAGAAAGACTGTAGAAGGATAACTGACGTTCTCATCAGTGTCCGAGAGAAATTTTACTTTATTTCACAGACTAACTAAAGGAGACATAATGGCAGACCGAGGCTTGCTAATCGTTTTTTCTGGTCCTTCAGGAGTTGGGAAAGGAACGGTTAGAAGAGAGATTTTTGAGAGTTCTGAGAATCAATTTCAATACTCTGTATCGATGACGACGCGTGCGCAACGTCCTGGTGAAGTGGACGGAGTGGACTATTTCTTCCGTACTCGTGAAGAGTTTGAAGAACTGATACGTCAAGGTCAGATGTTGGAATATGCAGAATATGTCGGTAACTACTATGGAACTCCTTTGACCTATGTCAATGAAACTCTGGACAAGGGAATCGATGTCTTTCTTGAGATCGAAGTCCAAGGAGCCCTTCAGGTTAAGAAAAAGGTTCCAGATGCTGTCTTTATCTTTTTAACGCCACCAGATTTGGATGAATTGCAAGATCGTTTGGTAGGTCGTGGAACAGATAGTGCTGAAGTGATTGCTCAACGAATCGAAAAAGCCAAGGAAGAAATTGCCCTCATGCGTGAGTATGATTATGCCATTGTCAACGATCAGGTGCCCCTCGCTGCTGAGCGTGTCAAGCGTGTGATCGAAGCAGAACACTTCCGTGTGGACCGTGTCATTGGTCACTACCAGGAGATGTTGCCAAAATCTCCAACTACTCGATAAACTATAGGAAACAGGTACAAGCAAATGATGTTAAAACCCTCTATTGATACCTTGCTAGACAAGGTACCATCAAAATATTCACTCGTAATCTTGGAAGCAAAGCGTGCCCACGAACTAGAAGCAGGCGCGCCAGCAACTCAAGAGTTTAAGTCTGAAAAATCAACTCTTCGCGCTTTGGAAGAAATCGAGTCTGGAAATGTAACCATTCACCCAGATCCAGAAGGAAAACGTGAAGCGGTTCGTCTCCGTATTGAAGAAGAAAAACGCCGCAAAGAAGAAGAAGAAAAGAAAATCAAAGAGCAAATCGCTAAAGAAAAAGAAGATGGTGAAAAAATTTAAGGTTGGGGGGACTCAATCTTATTTTTTCTATTGTAAGAATTTACTGACAAGGAGGAGGTGAGAAGATGACAATCGCAAAGATTATTGTGGATGTTCCCCTTATGCAGACGGACCAACCCTATAGTTATAAGGTCCCAAAGGAATTTGTAGAGATGCTGGAAGCCGGTATGCGGGTCCATGTTCCTTTTGGCAAAGGCAATCGTTTGATACAAGGAATTGTGCTTGGCCTGGAGTCCCAGTTGGATGAAGAGGTGGCTGACCAGGACTTGAAAGAGATTGCAGAGGTGCTGGATTTTTCCCCGGTTCTCACTCAAGAGCAACTCTGGCTAGCTGAGGAGCTACGCAAGTCAGTCTTTTCTTACAAAATCTCCATCCTAAAAGCTATGTTGCCGGGGTTTTTAAACTCCAGCTATGATAAGATTCTCTATCCTCTGGAAGGTCTGAGTCAGGCAGACCGAGAGCGTCTGTTTGGTTCAGAAGATTCGCTAGCCTTTTCTTCTCTAGACCTTGCTAAACAGGCAGAAATGATGCGCTTGACCAGGAAAGGTCTGCTCCGTTTAGAATACCAGGCAGTCGATCAAAAGAAGGTCAAAACCCAGTCTTGGTATGAGGTTGATGCTACTCAGCTAGAACGTATCGAGATTTCTGAGCGTGCTAAGAAAAAGGCAGAGCTGAGAGACTATTTGCTGTCTCATCCTGAAAGTGCTTCTCTGGCTAGCTTGTTAGAGTCCTACTCACGCGAGCAAGTCAACTTCTTTGTGGAGCAAGGAGCTCTAACCCTAGTCCAAAAGGAAGTGCAACGATCAGCGGCTTATTTCGAAGGTATTGAAGCCAGCCAACCTTTGGAATTGAATCCTGAACAAAGACAGGCGCGTGATGTTGTTGTCAGTGCTATTGGTAGTCAACAGCCTCCATTCCTCCTTCAAGGGATTACAGGAAGTGGGAAAACTGAGGTTTACTTACAGATCATCCAAGGAGCCTTGGACAAGGGTAAGACAGCCATTCTACTGGTACCTGAGATTTCTCTGACGTCACAAATGACGGAGCGGTTCATTGCTCGTTTCGGCGAGAAAGTAGCCATTCTCCACTCAGGTCTGTCCAATGGTGAAAAGTACGACGAATGGCGCAAGGTTGAACGCGGCGATGCCCAAGTTGTTGTTGGTGCCAGATCAGCCATTTTTGCTCCACTGAAAAATCTGGGTGTCATGATTATCGATGAGGAACATGAAGCTAGCTACAAACAAGACAGTAATCCCCGTTATCATGCCAGAGAGGTCGCCATTCTACGGGCTCAGTACAATCAAGCAGCCCTAGTCCTTGGTTCGGCGACACCGAGCTTAGAAAGCCGTGCGCGGGCTGGAAAAGGTGTCTATCATCACTTGCGACTAACTCAGCGGGCCAATCCTTTGGCCACAATTCCCGAGGTTCAAGTGATTGACTTTCGGGACTATATTGGGCAGAATGAGACGTCAAACTTTACGCCTCCTTTGCTAGAGGCCATCCAAGACCGTTTGGATAAAAAAGAGCAGGTAGTCCTCATGCTCAACCGTCGGGGTTATTCTAGCTTTGTTATGTGTCGGGAGTGTGGGACGGTAGATAGCTGTCCCAACTGTGACATTTCTCTGACTCTCCACATGGATACCAAGACCATGAACTGCCATTACTGTGGCTTTTCTAAGGGGATTCCTCATGTCTGTCCAAACTGTCAGAGTCGGAACGTTCGCTACTACGGGACGGGGACTCAGAAAGCCTACGATGAGTTAGCAGAACTCTTTCCTCAAGCACGTATTCTGCGGATGGATGTGGATACGACTCGCAAGAAAGGCAGTCACCGAGCTCTTCTTGACCGGTTTGGCCGAGGTGAAGCAGATATCTTGCTGGGAACTCAGATGATTGCTAAGGGCTTGGATTTTCCAAATGTGACCCTAGTCGGAGTGCTCAATGCGGATACGGCCTTGAACTTGCCTGATTTCCGTTCTTCTGAGAGAACCTTCCAACTCTTAACTCAGGTGGCAGGCCGTGCAGGTCGTGCGGAAAAAGCTGGGCAGGTCTTGATCCAGTCTTACAATCCAGAGCATTATGCCATTCGTTTTGCTAAAGACCAAGACTATGAAGGCTTTTACGCTTATGAAATGAGTATCAGACGCCAACTTGGCTACCCACCTTATTATTTCACCATTGGGATTACCCTCTCTCACAAGAAAGAAGAAGAGGTTGTCAAACGTGCCTATGAAGTCATGGGGATTTTGCGCTCAGGTTTATCGGAAACTAGTAAAATCCTTGGACCAACGCCAAAACCAATCGCCCGTACCCACAACCTTTATCATTACCAGATTTTGATTAAATACCGTTTAGAAGATGAGCTGGGACAGACTCTCAACCAGGTTTTGGCCTTGACTCAAGAACGGGACAATAGCGAGCTTCGTCTCAGTATTGACCATGAGCCGCAGCAATTTTTATAAGAAGGAGAAGAAATGACAAAACTAATCTTTATGGGAACTCCCGATTTTTCAGCGACAGTTTTGAAGGGTTTGTTATCAGATGATCGTTACGAGATTCTAGCTGTTGTGACCCAGCCAGACCGCGCTGTCGGCCGTAAAAGAGTAATCCAAGAAACCCCAGTCAAGCAGGCTGCCAAAGAAGCAGGTCTTCCCATTTACCAGCCTGAAAAATTATCTGGAAGTCCAGAGATGGAAGCCATTATGAAGCTAGGAGCTGATGGGATTATCACTGCTGCTTTTGGGCAGTTTCTCCCAAGTAAACTCCTTGATAGCATGGACTTTGCAGTCAACGTTCACGCCTCCCTCCTTCCCAAACACCGTGGTGGCGCCCCCATTCATTATGCCTTGATTCAAGGGGATAAGGAAGCTGGTGTGACCATTATGGAGATGGTTAAGGAAATGGATGCAGGGGATATGATTTCTCGTCGCAGCATCCCCATCACTGATGAGGATAATGTCGGCACCTTGTTTGAAAAATTAGCAATTGTTGGTCGTGACTTGCTTTTGGACATCCTTCCTAGCTATATTGCTGGGGAGATCAAACCTGTGCCTCAGGACCCAAGCCAGGTCACTTTCTCGCCAAATATCAAGCCAGAGGAAGAAAAGTTGGACTGGAATAAGACTAACCGTCAACTCTTTAACCAAATCCGAGGGATGAATCCATGGCCTGTTGCCCATACTTTTCTCAAGGGAGACCGCTTTAAGATCTATGAAGCCCTACCTGTAGAAGGTCAGGGAAATCCAGGTGAGATTCTCTCTATCGGCAAGAAAGAATTGATCGTCGCAACGGCTGAAGGAGCTTTATCTCTCAAGCAGATTCAGCCAGCTGGGAAGCCTAAGATGGACATTACTTCCTTCCTCAACGGAGTTGGACGGACATTGACTGTAGGAGAGCGATTTGGTGACTAAAGTAGAAACGGCTAGAAGTCTAGCCCTAGCAGTATTAGAGGATGTTTTGGTTAACCAAGCATACTCAAATATTGCCTTAAACAAACACCTCAAGGGGAGTCAACTCTCGGTAGCAGACAAGAGCTTGGTGACAGAGATTGTCTACGGAACGGTAGCCCGAAAACTGACTCTGGAATGGCACCTGTCCCACTTTATCGAAGACCGGGATAAGCTAGATAACTGGCTCTATATCCTGCTCCTTCTGAGCGCTTACCAACTTCGGTATCTGGATAAGATTCCTAATCACGCTGTAGTCAATGAAGCTGTAGAACTAGCCAAAGTCCGTAAAAAAGGCAGTGAAAAACTGGTCAACGCCGTCCTTCGTCGTATTTTGCGAGAAGGCTGGCCAGATATTGACAGCATTAAGCGAAAAAATAAGCGTGATTCCATTTCCTATTCTCTCCCAGTTTGGCTCGTGTCTAAGCTTAAGGAAGAATACGGTGAAGAGCGAGCGCAAGCCATCTTTGATAGTCTTTTGGTGCGTAACAAAGCCAGCATCCGAGTGACCGACTTGAGTCGAAAGGAGGAAATCAAAGCCGTGTTAGAGGCGAGTGATTCACCTTTGGCCGCTTCTGGTTTGGTCAAGGAGCAAGGCCACTTTGCAGGACATGATTTGTTCGCAGAAGGGGCTATAACCATCCAAGACGAGTCCAGTCAACTGGTTGCTCCGACTCTTGATTTACAAGGCGATGAGCAGGTTCTGGATGCCTGTGCCGCTCCTGGCGGAAAAACAGTCCATATGGCCTCTTACCTCACATCGGGTAAGGTGACGGCTTTGGACCTTTATGATCACAAGTTGGACTTGATCCAAGAAAACGCCCAACGTTTGGGGGTAGCAGATCGAGTGCAAACGCAAAAATTGGACGCCAGAAAAGTTCATGAGTTTTTCGATCGTGACTCGTTTGACAAGATTTTAGTAGATGCTCCTTGTTCTGGGATTGGACTCTTGCGCCGAAAACCGGATATCAAATACAATAAAGAAACGGCGGATTTCGCATCATTACAGCAAATTCAGCTGGAAATACTAGGTAGTGTTTGTCAAACCTTACGAAAAGGTGGTATAATAACGTATAGTACCTGCACTATCGTCTCAGAGGAAAACTTTCACGTCGTTGAGGCATTTTTAGAAAGTCACCCCGAGTTTGAGCAGGTTAAACTAGAACACGAATGCAAGGATATTTTGAAGGACGGCTGTATCTTAATTACTCCTGAATTGTACGGAAGTGATGGATTCTTTATCAGCCAATTCCGCAAGATATCTGATTAGGAAGGAACTGACACAATGGAAATAGCATTATTAACAGATGTTGGTCAGAAACGAACAAATAACCAAGACTATGTCAATCACTTTGTCAACCGAGCAGGGCGCACCATGATCCTCTTGGCTGACGGGATGGGAGGACACCGTGCAGGAAATATCGCTAGTGAGATGGCGGTAACAGACCTGGGCGTGGCTTGGGTTGATACCCAAATCGACACCGTCAATGAGGTCCGTGAATGGTTTGCCCACTATCTGGAACTTGAAAATCAAAAAATTCATCAGATGGGGAAAGACGAAGCCTATAAGGGGATGGGAACAACACTTGAAGCAGTAGCCATTATTGGAAATCAAGCTATTTATGCCCATATTGGTGATTCTCGTATTGGTTTGATCCGTGGTGAAGATTATCGCCAGCTCACAAGTGATCATTCTTTGGTTAATGCTCTGCTAAAGGCTGGTCAGCTAACTCCAGAGGAGGCAGAAATTCATCCGCAGAAAAATATTATTACCCAATCCATTGGGCAAAAAGATGAAATTCAACCAGATTTTGGCATGGTTAGCCTAGAGCCAGGAGACTACCTCTTGCTCAATAGTGACGGCTTGACCAATATGATCTCAGGAAGCGATATCTACGATATTGTAACGAGTGATATTTCCTTGGCAGACAAGGCGGCAACTTTGATTCGTTTTGCCAACAATGCAGGTGGTTTAGACAATATCACGGTTGCCCTTGTTCACATGAATGAGGAGGAAGTAGAATGATCCAGATCGGCAAGATTTTTGCCGGACGATATCGGATTATCAAACAGATTGGTCGAGGAGGCATGGCGGATGTTTACTTGGCCAAGGATTTGATCCTAGACGGGGAAGAAGTGGCGGTTAAGGTCCTGAGGACTAACTATCAGACAGATCCGATTGCTGTGGCACGTTTTCAACGTGAAGCGAGAGCCATGGCGGATCTGGATCATCCCCATATCGTTCGAATAACAGATATCGGTGAGGAAGACGGTCAGCAGTATCTAGCTATGGAGTATGTGGCAGGGCTTGACCTCAAACGTTATATCAAAGAACACTCCCCTCTCTCAAATGAAGAAGCCGTCCGTATTATGGGACAGATTCTCTTGGCGATGCGTCTGGCGCATACGAGAGGAATTATCCACCGAGATTTGAAACCTCAAAATATCCTATTGACACCAGATGGAACTGCCAAAGTTACAGACTTTGGGATTGCCGTGGCTTTTGCAGAGACCAGTCTGACACAGACCAACTCCATGCTCGGTTCAGTCCACTATCTCTCACCTGAGCAGGCCCGTGGTTCCAAGGCAACTGTGCAGAGTGACATCTATGCTATGGGGATTATTTTCTATGAGATGTTGACTGGACATATCCCTTATGATGGGGATAGTGCAGTGACTATTGCCCTCCAGCATTTCCAAAAACCACTCCCATCTGTTATTGCTGAGAATCCAGCAGTACCACAAGCTTTGGAAAATGTCGTTATCAAGGCAACGGCCAAGAAATTAACAGATCGCTATCAGTCTGTATCAGAAATGTATGTGGACTTGTCAAGTTGTTTGTCTCATAATCGTAGGAGAGAACCAAAGCTAGTCTTTGACGAGGCAAGCAAGGTTGATACTAAGACCCTGCCTAAGGTTCCACAAAGCACTTTAACCTCTATTCCGAAGGCTAAGCCACAATTAGAGCGACCTCAATCAAAACAGCAGACTCAGCAGGTGGTAGATGAAGCACCAGTACCAAAACCAGCGAAAAAACGGAAGTTTAAAGCTCGCTATATGATTTTACTGGCCAGTGCCTTGCTAGTTGCAGCCTCTTTGATTTGGATCTTCTCCCGAACTCCAGCGACTATTGCTATTCCAGATGTATCGGGACAGACAGTTGCTGAAGCTAAAGAGACACTGAAGAAAGCTAATTTTGAAGTAGGTGAAGAAAAGACCGAGGCCAGCGAAACAGTAGCCGAAGGTCGCGTCATTCGAACAGATCCAGAAGCTAGAAGCGGTCGAAAAGAAGGAAGTAAAGTAAATCTAATCGTTTCATCAGGTAAGCAATCCTTCCAACTAAGTAACTATGTAGGACGTAAGTCCTCGGATGTTGTCGCAGAGCTCAAAGAGAAAAAGGTTCCAGAAAATCTTATCAAGATCGAGGAAGAGGAATCTAGCGAAAGCGATCCAGGAACAGTCATTAGGCAAACCCCAGCTGCAGGAAGCACTTACGATCTAACAAAGGCAACAAGTATTGTATTGACAGTCGCTAAGAAGGTGACCAGCGTTTCGATGCCAAGTTACATTGGTTCAAGTCTCGAATTTACTAAGAACAATTTGACTCAGATTGTTGGTGTAAAAGAGGCCAATATCGAAGTTGTGGAAGTATCAACTGCTCCTGAAGGAACTGCTGCAGGAACAGTTGTTAGTCAGGACCCTAAACCTGGAGAAAAGGTAGATCTCAATAAAACACGTGTTAAGATTTCTATTTATAAACCAAAACCACTTCCTTCTTCATCAAGTTCGTCTCAACACGGAAATTCAGGAACAGACACGACGCCTTCACAGAGTAACAATCAAGCTAGCAACCCTACAACGGATTCTTCAGATGGCGGTAGAACGTCAAGCAATGAACGAAATTAACCCAATCTTTGTCATGATTTCATGACAAAGATTTTTTTTCATGAACTTTTGTGATAGAATAAAGGGAGTAGAAAATAGGAGTAGAAAATGGACGAATCAAAAGAGTTAAATGCTGTCATTGATGTGATTATGCTAGCTGGAACCATTCTCTTGAAAAGTGGTTCGGAGATTCATCGGGTTGAGGACACCATGATTCGCATTGCCCATTCACAGGGAATAGTGGATTGCAATGTTCTTGCCATGCCCGCGGCTATTTTCTTTTCGATTGAAAACACCAATATTTCTCGGATGAAACGGGTGACGTCATCCTCCTATAACATCGAAAAAGTCTGTGATGTCAACCAAGTATCACGAGAACTTGTGGGTGGCCAGATTGATCTTTCTACAGCTTTTAAAAAGCTGAAGGAAATCAGAAATCAAGCTCTTCCTTATAGCAAGCTCCAAGTGACTGTAGCAGCAACCCTCAGCGCTCCTTTCTTCTCGATTATGTTTGGCGGCAATGTCTATGATGCTTTTGGAGCAGGCGTTGCGACCTTGTTTGGTTTTGCTTTCTCTCTCTATGTCGAGAAGTTTATCCGAATTCCTTTTGTAACAGCTTTTGCAGGTGCCTTTGTTTTTGGCTTGATTGCCCAGTTCTGGGCTCGCTATACTGGATTTCCTTCGACGGCAGACCTGATCATAGCAGGAGCCGTCATGCCCTTTGTTCCAGGGATTGCTCTGACCAATGCGGTTCGAGATATCATGACCAATCATATCAACTCTGGTATGAGCAAGATGTTTGAATCCCTGCTCATTACCCTCGCTTTAGGGGCAGGCACCTCTGTCGCCCTGGTTTTGATGACATAAGATGACTCTAACAAGTATTTTACTCCAAGCAGTGGCGAGTTTGCTCGCCATTATCAACTTTCTAATCGTACTAAATGTCCAGCGTTCCATGCTTCTGCCTGGTGGTGTTTTGGGAATGGGTGTTTGGCTCCTCTATCTCGTGCTCAAAGAACCAACCAATGTTATTGTTGCGACCTTTATCGCAGCAGTAATTGGCTCTTGCATCAGCCAGATTTTAAGTATTGTCTATAAGACACCAGCAGTGGTTTTTGTCTTGGCCATTCTTGCCCCCTTGGTGCCAGGTTATCTATCCTATCGGACGACAGCTTTCTTTGTGACAGGCGATTACAGTCATGCCCTTGCCAGCGCGACGTTGGTGGTTATGTTAGCCCTCGTTATTTCCATTGGAATGGCAAGTGGAACGGTAATTCTAAAGCTTTATTACTACATCCGAAAGCAGCGAGGAATCTCTTCCTAATGCAGTCAAAGCAAAGACTTGATTTGGTGAATCAAGTCTTTTTTCTCTCTTTTGTCCCTATTTGTGATAAAATAGAATGAAACGATTTTTTACAATGAATGAAAAAACAGAGGTAAATATGACAATCGGTATTGATAAGATTGGTTTTGCGACCAGTCAATATGTCTTGAAATTACAAGACTTAGCAGAAGCGAGGGTAGTTGACCCCGAAAAATTTAGCAAGGGACTCTTGTTAAATGAAATTAGTATTGCGCCACTGACTGAGGACATTGTTACCTTGGCAGCTAGTGCAAGCAACTCTATTTTAACAGATAAAGAAAAAGAAGAAATCGATATGGTCATCGTGGCGACCGAGTCAGGGATTGACCAGAGTAAGGCAGCAGCGGTCTTTGTTCATGGCCTATTAGGCATTCAGCCTTTCGCTCGTAGTTTTGAAATCAAAGAAGCCTGCTATGGAGCGACAGCTGCCCTTCATTATGCTAAATTGCACGTGGAAAATTCTCCAGAATCAAAAGTCCTAGTCATTGCCAGTGATATTGCCAAGTATGGTGTGGGAACTCCAGGTGAACCAACTCAGGGTGCTGGAAGTGTGGCGATGTTGATCACCCAAAATCCGCGCATCATGGCCTTTAACAATGATAACGTTGCCCAAACGCGCGACATCATGGATTTCTGGCGTCCGAACTATTCAAGCACTCCTTATGTAAACGGCATGTACTCGACCCAACAGTATCTTGATTGCCTGACAACGACTTGGGATGAATACAAGAAACGCTATGATTGGACTATGGATGACTTTGCGGCTATCTGCTTCCACTTGCCTTATCCTAAGTTAGCCTTAAAAGGCTTGCGCAAGATGATGGACAAAACTTTGTCTAAAGAAAAACAGGATAGTTTGCAAGAAAACTTTGACAAATCCATTCTCTACAGTCAGATGATTGGGAATATCTATACAGGTTCCCTCTTCCTTGGCCTCCTTTCCCTTTTGGAAAATGCAGAGAATTTGAAGGCTGGCGATAAAATTGCCCTCTACAGTTACGGAAGTGGAGCTGTTTCAGAGTTCTTTAGTGGTGAATTGGTCGAAGGCTATGAGGCTTACCTTGATAAGGATCGCTTGAGCAAACTCAAGAAACGTACAACATTGTCTGTTGCAGACTATGAAAAAGTCTTCTTCGAAGAATTGCAGTTGGATGAATCTGGTTCAGCCCAGTTTGCAGGTTTTGAAAATCAAGACTATGCCTTGGTTGAAATTCTCGACCACCAACGCCGTTATAGCAAGGTTGAAAAATAATGAAGTTAAGTTGGAATGGATTTTCTAAAAAATCATACCATGAGCGCCTGGAATTGCTGAAAGCTCAGGCGCTCCTTAGTCCTGAAAAGCAAACGAGTCTCGAGCAGGATGAACAAGTCAGCTTGGCAGTTGCAGACCAGCTGAGTGAGAATGTGGTAGGAACTTTTTCTCTTCCTTATTCCATCATTCCAGAGCTTGTGGTGAATGGTCAGGACTACACAGTTCCCTATGTGACAGAAGAACCCTCAGTAGTTGCTGCGGCCAGCTATGCTAGTAAAATCATCAAGCGAGCAGGCGGCTTTACTGCTCAAGTACATGAGCGCCAGATGATTGGTCAGGTAGCCCTTTATCAAGTTGCTGATCCTGAACAAGCGCAAGAGAAGATTGCCAGCAAGAAAGCGGAGCTTTTGGAACTTGCCAATCAAGCCTATCCTTCTATCGTCAAACGTGGTGGTGGGGCGCGTGATTTGCATGTAGAGCAGATCAAAGGTGAAACAGACTTTCTCGTTGTTTATCTCCATGTCGATACTCAGGAAGCCATGGGAGCCAATATGCTCAACACCATGCTGGAAGCCTTGAAACCAGTCTTAGAAGAACTCAGTCAAGGACAGAGCCTTATGGGGATCCTGTCCAATTACGCGACCGATTCTCTGGTGACTGCAAGCTGTCGTATCGCCTTTCGCTACTTGAGTCCCCAAAGGGACCAAGGTCGAGAAATTGCGGAGAAAATAGCCTTGGCTAGCCAGTTTGCGCAGGCTGATCCTTACCGAGCAGCTACTCACAATAAAGGGATTTTTAATGGTATCGATGCCATTTTGATTGCCACTGGTAATGACTGGCGTGCCATCGAAGCTGGGGCCCATGCCTTTGCCAGTCGAGATGGACGCTATCAAGGTCTCAGTCGTTGGAGTCTAGATAGGGACACAGAGGAATTGGTCGGTGAGATGACACTACCCATGCCTGTAGCGACTAAGGGAGGCTCTATCGGACTCAACCCACGTGTAGCCCTTAGTCATGAACTAATGGGAAATCCTTCTGCCAAAGAATTAGCTCAGATTATCGTGTCTATTGGTCTAGCTCAAAACTTTGCGGCCCTTAAGGCCTTGGTAAGCACAGGAATCCAGCAAGGCCACATGAAACTACAGGCCAAATCCCTAGCTCTCCTAGCAGGTGCTAGTGAGTCCGAAGTTGCTCCCCTCGTTGAGCGCCTCATCGCAGATAAAACCTTTAACTTAGAGACAGCTCAGCGTTATCTAGAAAATTTAAGATCATAAAAAAACTCAGACGGATTGGTCTGAGTTTTCTTGTGTTTAAATACTTTTACCGGGTAATAGAGTAACGGGTAAGAAGTAACCAGTTGTCGCGACTTCCTTGCCTTCAATCTTCTGCAGGAGAAGATCGACAGTGAGTTGGGCAATCTCTTTCATAGGTTGCTTAATCGTTGTCAGGTGAGGATAGTAGTTCTCGATAAAGTAAGTCCCATCATAACCGATGACCTTGAGCTCTTCAGGAACAGAAATTCCCAGCTCTTGAGCAATTTTGATAACCAAAATGGCTGTCAAATCATCTGAAGCAAAGATAGCGTCTGGTTTCTGATGGGTCAAGATATTCTTGATTTCCATTTCTTTTCTGACGGGAGAAAAGTCACTCGAAACATTGATAATAGGCGCTTTTGGGAGAACAGAGGCAAAACCAGCATGGCGCAGTCCAGTTGGTGAGTTCGAGTTATCATTTCCTGTAATCATGATGATAGATTGGGCTCCAGTCTTAACCAGAGTTTGGGCTGCGAGAACCCCGCCACCGTAGTTATCGGAGGAGACGACAGGGATGTCAGGTGATAGATTTCGGTCAAAGGAAATAATTGGTGCTGTCACACGATTGTAGTCTTCGATTCCCAAGTTGTGACTTCCAGAAATGATACCATCCACCTGATTGGCCTCCAGCATTTCAATGTACTCCCGTTCTTTTTCAGAGTCATGTTCGCTGTTACAGATGATAGTCTTGTAGCCATTCTTGAAGAGTTGGTGTTCCAACTTGTCAATCAACTCCGCATAAAAGACATGACTGATGTTTGGAAAAATAAGTCCAATCAACTTGGCAGATTTTCCTTGGAGGCTTCGAGCCAGATTGTTGGGTTTGTAGCCCAATTCTCGCATGGCTTCATTAACCTTTTGAATGGTTTTCTCAGATAGATAACCCTTTTTATTGATGACCCGTGAGACGGTAGTGGGGCTGACGCCTGCAAGTTTTGCGACATCAGTTAGTTTTGCGACCATAATCTAATTCATAGTAAGTTCCAGTTGGGTTTCCAGACTTGATGAGGATACCATTTTGATCGGCATTAGGAAAGACACGACCAGAAAATACTTTTTCTCCTTTGTTGATGAAAATTTCAAAGACTGACTTGTCGATGAAGATAGTGGCAGTAGTAGCTTGCTTGTCGATAGGGCAAGAACGAGTCGTACCAAATTCTTGGGCGTACTGTTCACCAGCCTGACTACGATCCACTGTCACCTGTCCATTGACAAGGTCAAAGTTAATTGAAAGTCCCTTGCCTTCTTTATCAGCGAGCAAGACAATCTCGCTTTGGCTATTGGCCTCCAAGTTGAGCTCCAGTTCATAGGTGTTTTTGGTTTGAGTACGATTTGAGAAGACCTCTTCAGAAGAACGAAGTTCTTTGACGGCTGAGACCGGATATTGGTAGAGTTTCCCATCTTTGATAGTGAGTTCTTTGACCAATGAGAAGGTTCCTTGGTGGTCAAAACGGTCAGATGGGTAAGAAACATCTGGTAGTCCAAGCCAACTTACTGCCAATGCACGTCCATCTGGAGCGTTGAAGGCTTGAGTTGCATAGGCTTCAAAACCATAGTCTAGATTTTGCAATGGAGACACATCTACCATTTTAGCATTTTCAGGATCAAAGGAAGCCCCAATCTTATACATATTTGGATAGATATTGTCATAGTCTAGAACATCCTTATCCAATCCTTGTGGACAGTAGAGAAGGACAGGGTGCTCCCCTACAAAGACCAGATTTGGGCATTCCATCATGTAGGCAGTACGGTCGTTAGCAAAGTCAAGGTCGCCAACTGCTTGCCAGTTTGTATAATCATTGTCCACAGCCTTGTAGAGACGGACGAAGCCTTTTTTCTCCAAGTCCTGTCCACCGACGATAGCATAATATTGTCCCTTGAAGTTAAAAATTTGCGGATCGCGGAAGTGGTCTGTAGAGTCTGCTGGCTGGTCAATCAAGATTTTGTCAATCTTTGTAATCTTGCCATCATTATCCATCAAAGCACCAATCTGGTAAGGGTGACGGATCCAGTTTTCATCACGGACATTTCCTGTATAAAACAGGAACAACTGATCACCAAACTGCATGGCAGAACCAGAGTAGGCACCGTGGCTATCTAATGGAGTATCTGGCAAAACTTTGACTCCAGTTTCTGTGAAGTGTACTAGATCATCACTTTCAAGCTGCACCCAAGACTTCAACCCGTGGGCTGCACCAAAGGGGAAGTTCTGGTAAAAGAGAATCCATTTGCCATCGAAATAAGAAAAGCCATTTGGATCATTGAGAAGCCCCATTTTAGGCTCGACATGGTAACGAGTATGCCAAGGAGATTGTGCCATCTTTTCCTTGATTTGCTTGATTTCATCATTAGACCAGTCTTCATAGCGTCTGTAACGGCGCTCAGTTGTCCATTCCATTTTATCTTTCCTCCATAAGTTCTATTCTATTATTAATAGTAAACGTTTTCGGCAAAAAAAGCAAGCCTTTTATGTTAAAAAAGAGAAAAATATGTCAAACGATTGCCAGAAATCAAGTAAAGGAAATCTGGCAAATTTTCACGAAAAAATGAAAGAAAATGTAAATAAAAAGCTTTGAATCCTCTAATATAAAGATATTTTTTTGAGGAAAAAGAAAATACCGCTCAAAAACGAGCAAGAATAATCAGGAACAAAAGAAAGGGAATAAAAATTTCTGCAAAACGCTTGACATATTTTAGAAACATGATAAAATAATAGTCGTAGGGCGAATAAAATCGCTTTCAAACAAGAACAAAATTTTATAAGGAGATTTTTGCAAATGAACAATCAGGATATTGCAAAAAAAGTCATCGAAGCCCTTGGCGGACGTGAAAATGTCAACAGTGTTGCCCACTGTGCGACCCGTCTACGTGTCATGGTTAAAGATGAAGGGAAAATCAATAAGGAAGTGATTGAGAACTTGGATAAAGTTCAAGGAGCTTTCTTTAACTCAGGTCAATACCAAATTATCTTTGGTACTGGTACAGTAAACAAGATGTACGACGAAGTCGTTGCGCTTGGTTTGCCAACATCTTCTAAAGAAGACATGAAAGCAGAAGCTGCTAAACAAGGAAATTGGTTCCAACGTGCTATCCGTACTTTCGGTGACGTTTTCGTGCCAATCATCCCAGTTATCGTAGCAACTGGTCTCTTCATGGGTGTTCGTGGACTCTTGAACGCTCTTGGAATGACACTTCCAGAAGATGTGAAGATTTACTCAGAAATCCTTACAGATACAGCCTTCATCATCTTGCCAGGTTTGGTTGTATGGTCAACCTTCCGCGTATTCGGTGGAAATCCAGCTGTTGGTATCGTCCTCGGTATGATGCTGGTTTCTGGTTCACTTCCAAACGCTTGGGCAGTAGCATCAGGTGGTGAAGTAACAGCTATGAACTTCTTTGGCTTCATTCCTGTTGTTGGTTTGCAAGGTTCCGTACTTCCAGCCTTCATCATCGGGGTAGTCGGAGCCAAGTTTGAAAAAGCTCTCCGAAAAGTAGTTCCAGATGTCTTGGACCTCTTGGTGACACCATTCGTGACACTTCTGGTTATGTCTATTCTTGGACTCTTTGTCATCGGACCAGTCTTCCACGTTGTTGAAAACTACATCCTTTTCGGAACAAAAGCGATCCTTGGCTTGCCATTTGGTCTTGGTGGTTTGGTCATCGGTGGAGTTCATCAATTGATCGTCGTATCAGGTGTACACCACATCTTCAACTTGCTTGAAGTGCAATTGCTTGCTGCTGATCATGTGAACCCATTCAACGCCATCATCACTGCAGCGATGACAGCTCAAGGGGCTGCAACTGTTGCCGTTGGTGTTAAAACTAAAAATCCTAAACTGAAAACACTTGCTTTCCCAGCTGCTCTTTCTGCCTTCCTCGGTATTACAGAGCCTGCTATCTTCGGGGTAAACTTGCGCTTCCGTAAACCATTCTTCCTTTCATTGATCGCTGGTGCTATCGGTGGTGGATTGGCTTCTATCCTTGGACTTGCTGGTACTGGTAATGGTATCACCATCATCCCTGGTACAATGTTGTACGTTGGTAACGGTCAATTGCTTCAATACCTTCTTATGGTAGCTGTATCATTCGTTCTTGGTTTCGCCCTTACTTACATGTTTGGTTACGAAGACGAAGAAGAAGTTGCTACTGAAGTTGCGACAGAACGTTTGGTCCAAGAAGAAACAACTGGTAACATTCCAGTAGCTCCTCAAAATGAAACAATCCAAACTCCAATCGTTGGGGACGTAGTTGCCCTTGAGAATGTTAATGACCCAGTCTTTTCAAGTGGTGCAATGGGACAAGGAATCGCTGTAAAACCAAGCCAAGGTGTGGTTTACGCACCAGCTGATGCAGAAGTATCAATCGCCTTTGCTACAGGACATGCTTACGGTTTGAAGACAGCAAACGGAGCTGAAATCTTGATCCACGTTGGTATCGACACGGTGACTATGAACGGTGAAGGCTTTGAACAAAAAGTTGCTCAAGGCGACAAGGTCAAAGCTGGTGACGTTCTTGGAACCTTTGACTCAAGCAAAATCGCTGCTGCAGGTCTTGACGACACAACAATGGTTATCGTAACCAACACAGCAGACTACGCTTCTGTGACACCAGTCGCAAGTGGTTCAGTTGTCAAGGGTGACGCTATCATCGAAGTGAAAGCCTAGTCCTCTTCGAAAATCAAATCTAAAAACAAAACGAACAAATATCATGTTTGTTCGTTTTTACTTGGATGGTAAGATTTACAGAGGAAAATCTAAAATATTGAGAAATGTAGTCCTTTAAAATGTGCTATAATAGAGAAAACAAAGATAAGAGGTTTATCATGACAAAATTATATGGAAGCTTAGAAGCGGGCGGTACAAAGTTTGTCTGTGCTGTCGGAGATGAAAATTTTAACGTTGTAGAAAAAACACAATTTCCTACAACAACTCCAATCGAGACCATCGATAAAACCATCGAATTCTTTTCAAAATTCGATAATCTTGCAGGCCTTGCCATCGGTTCCTTCGGTCCTATCGATATCGATAAAAACTCAAAAACCTATGGCTTTATCACAACGACTCCAAAACCTCACTGGGCAAATGTAGACCTACTTGGTGCCCTTCGTCGTGCCCTCAACGTACCCATGTATTTCACCACAGACGTGAACAGCTCTGCCTATGGTGAAGTGGTTGCTCGTAACAATGCTGGCGGTCGTATCGAAAACTTGGTTTACTACACAATCGGGACAGGGATTGGTGCAGGTGTTATCCAACGTGGTGAGTTTATCGGTGGTGTAGGTCACCCTGAAATGGGTCACTACTATGTGGCTAAACACCCAATGGATGTAGAAAAAGAATTTAACGGTGTTTGCCCTTTCCACAAGGGCTGTTTGGAAGGCTTTGCGGCCGGTCCAAGTCTCGAAGCCCGTACAGGTATTCGTGGTGAAAACATTGAACTCAACAGTTCTGTCTGGGATGTTCAAGCTTACTACATCGCTCAGGCTGCGGTCAATGCTACAGTGACTTTCCGTCCAGACGTGATCGTCTTTGGTGGTGGAGTTATGGCCCAACAACACATGCTGGACCGTGTGCGTGAGAAATTCACCGCTCTTCTCAACGGCTACCTACCAGTACCAGATGTGCGTGACTACATCGTGACTCCAGCAGTTGCTGGAAATGGTTCTGCCACACTTGGGAACTTTGTTCTTGCTAAGAGTGTCGCAAAATAAAACAAAGAAAACATCCGCTTGGGAAACCAAACGGATTTTTCTATTCTCAAAACATCTGCCAGAAGAAATCAATGATATAGGTCAAACCATAAGTATAAACCACTAGGGTAAAGGGCTTAGTCAAAACAATGATAATCATATAGCGCTTGAAGGTCATCTTGGTGAGGGCAGCCAGCATACACAGAAAGTCAGCTGGGCTAACAGGCCAGATCATCATAAAGATAAAGAAACGCTCGAAACGATTGCCCTTATCTAGCCAACCGATATACTTGTCATAGGTACGCTTGCTGACGACCGACTGAACAAAGGCAGCTCCATAGAGACGCACCAGGTAAAAGATAATGGCACAGCCAATCACGATGCCGATATAGTTATAGATAGTTCCGATGATGTGGCCGTAAATAAAGACCCCAGCCACTGAGGTCAAAGCTCCCGGAATGATCGGAACGACGGTTTGTAGGATCTGTAAAAAGATAAAGAGTGGCGGCCCCCAAAGCCCAGCTTGCTGGATAAAGGCTGATAGGGTTTCCTTGGACTGTAACACTCCAGCCTGATAGGCCCAAATACAGAAAATCAAGGTGCCGACTCCCCCGACGATAGACGAAATATTGATGACTTGCTGCAGAAGGGGAGAAACAGCTTTCATTTGCTTATGCTGTGACATAGAAACTCCTTATAGATAGTATGGTTCTACTATACCATATTTTTCTTATAAAGACTAATTTGATTCCTTATCTTGCTTTTTATATAAGTGTGGTACAATTAAAGGAGTAAGTCAAGAGATATAATGGTGAAAGAAATGTTAGATTTAAAATTTAAAGGAAGATGGAGAAAGTACCAAAAGGAAGTCTTAGATCGTTTTCAGAACTATCAAACAGATGGCCATGTTCACCTAGTGGCGGCACCAGGGTCCGGCAAGACCACCATTGGTATCGAGCTGATCGCTCGTTTTGGCAACCCAGCCCTTGTCTTGGTTCCAACTGTCACCATTCGTGAACAATGGGTAGATAGGATCCAAACAGCCTTTTTAGAGAACGAACAGAAGATTTCAGATCTCGTTTCCCAAAACTTAAAGGAGATGAAAGCATTAACGATTGTGACCTATCAGGCTTTTCATAGCGCTATGAACCAATTGCAATCACAAGAAGATGGAGAAGCAGAGGATTTTGTGGGGTTTGATTTGCTTGCAAGTCTAAGAGCTCAGAAAGTTGCTACTCTTTGCTTGGACGAATGCCACCACCTGCGCAATGAATGGTGGAAAAGTCTGGAAACCTTTCGCAAGCAGTATGGACAGTTGCAAGTCATCTCCCTGACAGCGACACCACCTTATGACAGCGAGCCTGAACTCTGGGAACGCTATATCCGTATGTGTGGGGAAATTGACCAAGAAATTACGGTACCTGAACTAGTCAAGGAAGAAACCCTCTGTCCTCATCAGGATTTTGTTTATATCTGTTCACCAACAGCTGAAGAGTCGGAACACCTCAGGCAGTTTGAAGATAGAAAGTGGGAGTATATCCATCAGCTTTTGGTCAATCCTGACTTTCAAACATTTGTAGCAGGGTCTAAGGTCCTCAAAGGGGATATTTCATCCGATGTTCTATTAGAAGACCCTAAGTACTTGTCGGCTATTTTGATCTATATGTATTCTCAAGGCTTGACCATTCCTGACTCTTTAGAGAATCTTTTGGGGGCGAAACGTCTGCCTCAGGTGAACTCCTACTGGCTCGAGCTGTTGTTGCAGAGCGTTCTCTATCAAACTCCAGATTGGTACGAGGATTCAAATGGATTTAGGGAAAAGTTAGAATCGGAGTTGAAAGCACGGGGGTTGATCGAACAGCGACAGGTTTCTCTAGTCAAGTCCAAGTCTAGAGACAAGATTTTAAATCAGTCTTTGGGGAAATTGTCTGGTATTGCAGATATTTTTCTGACTGAGTATAAAAGTATGGGACAAGATTTGCGACAACTCGTTTTGGCGGATTATATTCGCAAGGATTTTGCCACCTATCTGGGAGATAATCAGGCAACCATTTCTCAGTTGGGTGTTCTCCCTTATTTTGAAAGCATACGTCGAAAAGCTCAGGAGCAAGAGATACCTGTATCTTTGGCTGTCTTGTCAGGGAGTGTCGTTATTCTTCCCACCAATGTGGTAACAGAGTTGAAGGAACTCTTGCCTCAGGTTCATCTTAGTTTTTCGTCTATTGGTCAGTTAGACCAAGAGGACTATGTGCAGGTGGGATTCCCTAGTACGGCTAAGGGTATTGTAGCGGCGGTGACGGAACTTTTCCAACGCGGTCGGATCCAAGTCCTAGTCGGAACCAAATCTCTCCTCGGAGAGGGTTGGGATGCTCCTTGTGTTAATTCCCTAATCCTCGGAAGCTTTGTGGGGAGCTTTATGCTGAGTAACCAGATGCGGGGGCGTGCCATTCGTATCTGGCCGGGACATCCAGAAAAGACCAGTAACATCTGGCATCTGGTAGCCGTTCAAGCGCAAGCGCTCATCACTCTTCCTGGTGAGGAGCCAAGACCAGAGAGCAATCAGGATCTGCAAACCTTGTCTCGTCGTATGGAACATTTTCTTGGACTGGCCTATAATCAGGAGAGTATTGAGACCGGTTTGGATCGTTTGGATTTTCCAAAGCCCCCTTTTAAGAAAAAGCAAATCAGAGAGTATAACGAACGGATTAAGATGTTATCCAAGGATCGAGCAGGTTTGCGCAAAAAATGGTACGATTCTCTCGTAGTGGCAGATCAATTTGAGATTGTCACTGAAGTTGCGACTCAAAAACAGAAAATTCCAATCATGCTCCAGTTTGATGCATTAAAATGGGTACGCATGTCTTTGCTGCTGTTAGCAGTGGATTTATTGGTTTTGTTGTTTAGAATGAGACTGACTGGAGTTTGGTGGCTTACAGCAGCTTGTCTCCTCTTTTTGGCCTTTGCATCTTGGCGCTACCTCTGCTATAAGAGTCCCTATAAACGTTTGCAATCTCTGGGTGAGCAGATCCGAAAGGCTCTGCTAGATTCGGGGCATCTAACAGATGACCAATCTCGTGTTCAGGTAGAGGAGGATAAGGAAAATTATTTGGTTTTCGCCTATCTCAAGGGAGGTAGTATGAGAGATAAGGAATTGTTTGCGCAGACTGTGGGAGAATTCTTTGCTCCAGTGGACAACCAGCGCTATCTCTTGAAGACAGAGAAAGTCCGACAAGGTCAGTCACCTTACTATGTCGTGCCTAGCCTTTTTGACAAGCGCAAGGAAGAAGCACAGAAATTCCTTGACTTTCTGACGCCAACTATCGGACGCTATCACCTCGTCTACACACGAACAGAGGCCGGACGGAAAAATCTTCTTGAAGCCCGTATCCAAGCTCTCTCTAACAAAAACGACCGTATCCTGACTAAGAAGAAGGTTAAAAGTCTATTAGAGTAGGGAAAGTAGCTATTCGAAGTTTCGAAGGCATGAGGTTGCTAAAGTTTATATGCATTCTAAACTTAGAATGATAAGAAATACATAAATTTATGAGTATTCTAAGCTTCGAATAGTCTATCTGAGAAAGTTTAGAGGTCTTCGAGCTTTCGAACAGTCGTCTTTCCTAAAGTTTAGATGTATTCTAAAGCTAGAAAAGTTAAAATCTAAAAATAGTAAGAGTCTCTATCTGACAGACGAAGTGTATTTCCAGTCAGATAGGGATTTTCTATTTCTGAAATGACTGATTTATCCTGTAAAAGTAAGAAATAGACTGAAAAAGTGCTGTTGGGATGATAAAGTAGACAGTTGAGAGGATACAGGACAAAAGTTTTCTGATAGTTGTTAGAATGGATTTATAAATTTAAGGGAAAACTCCTTTTTGAAATAATGAAAAAAGAAAGGTTATCATCATGACAAAAAAATTTACCATCCGTCCGCTAAGCTACACCAACTTTACCAACCGCGAGTTTGAAAGTCTCATGGTAGATACGGGTCAACTACTAGAAGTTTTTGCTAAGGCTCATAAGGACGAGCCTATGTATAGCAAGCACCTTGATTCCTTCAAAAGCAAGCTAGCAGACTTCCAAGGCCAACTCGCTATCGTGGAAAAGAAAGAGGCGACGAACCTGACTGAAGTCGACCGAAATCGTGACAGTGCCCTAGTCGGTCTCTTTACCCTTCATAGGGGCTTTGCTAAGATCAAGGAGACCAAACTCAAAGAAGCCCATGAGACTTTGAAACCAGTCTTTGCCAAGTACAAGGACATCACCAAGCATAGCAATGATGTGGAAACGGCAGAAATCAAGAGTCTGCTTAAAACTCTAAGCGAAGAACCCTACCAGACAGCAGTTACCAGTCTAGGCTTGACACCTATGCTACAAGCGGTGACTAGTGCGCAGGAGGAATATGATAAGGTGGAAAGTCAGGCGCGTGCGCATAAGTCTGCCAAGGAAGTCGGCAAGACTAGACAAGTCCGTACCGAACTAACCAGTATCTACGACCTCTTTATGCGTTACACCGCAGCCAGCGCAGAAGCCTATCCAGAAAAAGAACACCTGACCAAACTCCTTAAAGACTTGAACACAATCCGAGACAGTAAACGTCGATTGAGTGGTTCGAGTAAGAAGGATAAGAAAGTGAAAGTAGAAGAAGCAGAACGAGTAGCAGGATAACGACAACCCCCTTAGGAATTGATTTCTAAGGGGTGTTTTGTGTATAAAAGCTTTATATACTGAGTCAAAATTGATATAATGGTAGGCGTTAGAAGAAAAATTCAAATAATAAACAGTAATAATGAGATAGAAAAAGGGGAGATTGTTGATGGAAAAAGAGTATAGGTTCCGTTCACTTACATCTAATAAAAATGTAGAAATTCAACCAGTCACATTACAAGCTTTGGAGTATGTTATAAGTGATGAATCAGAGCCAACAAATGTAGCTATTACAGGGAACTATGGAGCTGGTAAAAGCAGTGTCATTGAGAGTTTTGAGAAGTATTTGCAAAATAGCAACTCTCCCAAAATAGGAATCAAAGGAGTAATTGAGTTTTTTAAGAAATTTTTACATGATTGTCAATCAGAAAAAATAGGAATAAGAAGATTGAGTGAGTTTCTAAAAAAAACTAAAAATAAAAAATTTATCCATATTTCTCTTGCTCAGTATGATGAAGCTAGAAAAAATGAAGAAAAAGGACTTGATAACCGTCAAATTAATACAATTGAGGGAAAGATTATCAATCAATTACTCCATCAGATTGAACCTAACTCAATTAGAAAATCAATTTTTAAAACACTTGATGCAGAGTCGCGAATTCATCCTTGGAAGAATACAGCTTATTTGTTTTCTTTTTTACTGCTGTTTCTGTATTTTTTCAGTTTTAATACATGGGTTAATCTGATTGAGGGGTTCTCTTGGCTCTCTTGGACGACTAATGCAACTACTAAATTAGTAGCGCTCGCTATCTTATTCTTTCTTTTGTTATATGGAATTTTTTATTTATTAAAGTTACAAAGAGATATTGGATTCATTAAACACCTCTCGCTAAAATCAGATAAAGTTGAAACTGATATAGAAGTTTTTTCAAACGATAGCAATAAAGTCTCTTATTTTGATAGATATTTAGACGATGTGATTTATCTATTCAATCAGTCTAAGGCAGATGTTGTAGTTTTTGAAGATATTGAGCGTTTCAATAATTCTAGAATTTTTGAAAAAATCAAAGAACTCAATATTGTTATCAACAGAAAAAGAGAAGTATGTGGAGAATCTAAATTAGTATTTTTATATCTTGTCAAAGATGATTTGTTTGAATCGCAAGAACGAACAAAGTTTTTTGATTTTATTATTCCGGTAGTTCCAGTTGTCACTGCTTCAAATTCTTATGACCAATTATCAAAAATATTAAAAGGTATGGAACTTCATAAGGGATTAGATGAAAAGTTTTTATTCAATATCTCATTATACCTTGATGATATGCGTCTGATTAATAATATTTGTAATGAATACCTGACTTATAAAGAATCATTAGGTGCTTTAGAACTAAACTCTGAAAAAGCATTTTCGATGATAGTGTACAAAAATATCTTCCCGAAAGATTTCTCTCTTTTGCAAAAGAATCAAGGGTATTTATATGAATTGTTGCATTCGAAAGATAGACAGTTAGAAAAGCGTAAAAAAGAATTAGCGAAAAAAATTCAATCATTGAGGGGAAATATTGCTAATGCACAAGCAGAGCATTTGCAGGACGAAGTTGAGCTATACGGTTTAATTTTTCAGATTCCTGAAAGGAAAACGGTTATTAAAGTAAATGGAAAGAGCCAAGCGGATTTCTCCTCCTATCATGAATTTATCAAAGAGCTATTGAGAAATGATAGCAAAATTACCTCTTTTGCTGATTTTGACGATGCCTATCGAAATCAATTTGGTTCTGAAGAGAACCTTGATTCTGTATTCCCTAAAAAATATAGTGCAGAATTTCAAGAGCGCCTAAAAAACACTAAAAATAAACGAAAATTGATTCATTTAAATGAAGAACTTCAATCGTTACAGATTGAATTAGGTGAGTTAGACAAATTCAGACTGTCAGATGTTTATGAATCCTCAATTCAGATTGAGAATTTTGATAGTCAGTATTCGGAATCAATTAGAAAAAACTCACAGTTTGCAATCATTCCTTTTCTAATCAGAAATGCTTACATTGATGAAACGTATCAAGATTATCTTACTTATTTCTACGGCAATACGATTACGAAAGAAGAAAAGGGATTTATCAGAAATGTGATTTCTGGGCGTGGTGGAAATCAGGATATCTCTTTAACCCATTTTAATGAAATAGTCAATCGTCTAGAACTTAAAGACTACAAATACAGCTATGTTCTAAACTACAATTTGTTTGAATATCTGTTAATTTTAGAAAATGAAAATCACTCAAATGAAAGACTGAAACTGATATTTGACCAAAATGAAATCTTAGATTTTTTAATTAAATTTTATGATCAAATGGAACAGAGTGCAAAACATGGTGTTATAGATACTGAAAAGAAGGAAAAGATTCATAGAGCTTTTTTGGAGAAATGGTTACACTCTAATATTGATTCATTCAATACTTATTTAACCGATGTTGATAAGTATGCCGCTCCACAAAAGAATAGCTTAGTGATATCTCTATTAAATTTGTTGGATGTTAAAATTTTATCTGAAGAAACAAAAGTCTTGCTTGTAAAATATATAGATGATAATTTTGATATACTAACTGGAAGTTATGGATACCGATTGCCGCAACTAACGGATAATTTGATAAATTTAAATATGCAATTTACAAATTTTTCAACTTTCGGTACCAGAGAAGAAAGAATAAAAGAAGAAAACTTGATTAAGCTTATTGACTATGTTTATAATCAAAAGTTATATTCTCTTACTGAAACCAATATAAGATTCTTTGTGAACTGGTATTCTGACAAGCATATTTTAGAAGATGAATTTATTTATAGAAACTTCGAGTTACTAAACAGCCAGGAAGTGTTCAAACCATTGTTAGATTATTGTCTGTCTTCGGAAAATAATTTATTGCAATATGTAAAACTATACATCGAACTGTCAAACGGTAAAATGGATGATTATTCGTCTTACGTTGAACAATTGCTTAATCATGATATTTTATTTCGAGCTGAGGATGTTGAAAATGAAGAGGAAATACCAGTTGAATCAATAGTCAACAGCATTCCAGAGTCTTCTATTGATTACACTGGGAAGAAATTTGCCGAACTGTCCAATGAGAACAGGATAGAATTGATACGAAAACTTGTAGCAACTAAAAAAGCACAAGTCAATTCTGACATTGTTGTTTCTTATTTTGATGTGACTCAAAATATTGATGAACATTTAGTTGACTTCATTAATCAAAATCCTAGTTTTACATTGAGTCAAGATATATTTTTGCAGCTTGATGATGAGATGCAGCGCGACTTCTTTACTCAAGTTGTATCTGCAGATAATTTAGCATTAACTATCTATAAATCAATGCTTGTAGCAATGCAATGGCATTACGAAGACTTTGATGTAACGGAGCTTTCAGATGATAGATTGGAAGTTTTGATAGATTTGGAGGTTATACAATTCAATGCTAATAATTTCAAGTTCATCAGAGAAGAATATCCATCAATGAAAAATTATTTCATTTCAAGGAGTATTGAAAAGTATCTTGAGATTGAAGAAGAGGTTCATGATGAAACGGAACTCAATGATTTGTTGCAATATGAGGAAATAGATGATTCCTATAAGCTACAAATAATAGATATTCTGGATCATGTAAGCTTGAAAAATAAGCAATTTTCTATTAAACTTGTTGCTCATATCCTTGATTCTAAATTTGATATAGATGATTTAAGTTATATAATTAGTTCCAATTATTATGACAATGCAGATGAATCTATCAAAATTAAGATAAGACAGTTAGCTAAAGAAAACTGGGATGACTTGATTAGATTAGATAGTGAAGAAATTAGTATTCAGTTATGCAGAGAGTTATTGGCTATGGACGATATTGAGACTTTAGATCGTAAAAGTCTGCTCAAGGATAATTTATTATCTAATCCAGAAATGTCAACACATAGGTTAACTTTGTTAGGGGAATATCTAAATCTATTTGAACTGTGGGAGATAATGGATTTTTTGGGTGATTCTGATGTATATAAAGAATGGGAAAAAGCTTTTGAAAAATTAAATAGGAACGAAAAAGGAAACAATGATGTCACAGTTAAGAAAAGTAATTTCAACGAAAAGATGAGAAATTATCTTTTATCTAAGGGCTTGATTAGCAGTTCGTCCATACAACCTCTAGGAATTCGGTTGAATGGTTCTAGAGAAGGTGAGATTAAGTACTGGTGAGGAAGAAGTCGAGCCACTGACAGACATCGTCAGCAAGATTAATGAGACAAATAAAGCAATCGAAAGCCAAACAGCTTCTCTACTTGAAATGATGAGCCGACTCCACGGAACCACACCAGAAGCCGATGCTGAACTCGAAAAGTTTTTGCAAGAGTTTAAAGGGTGATGAGTGTAATTGATTCGCTCATATTCCGCTCATTATTCGCTCATTTTTAAGATACAACTTTGTTTCCATATTTCCTGGAAACTGATAAAAAGCAAGGAGAAAAATGGAAACTAACAACCCAAAATCCCAGTGTCAGCAACTCTGGGCTCAAAACAAATACCTTGTTTTGAGCCATTCCAGTAATATTTATAATGAGATTCGTCAGTATCTCAAGAATGAACAGGTGGAGGTGAGCCAGGTTCAAGAGATGATTGACCGTGCCTGTCAAATCCCAGAACACAGGGGTCAGGTTTGCAATGCCTTTCAGCATATTTGGGGCTATTTCAAAAAGAAAGCGACAGATGCTGAGCGCAAGGACTACATGCTCTTGCTGGATCGCTACCGCTTTGGTCAGGCTTCTAAGGAAGATTTAATCGCTAAGACTCGAGACTTGCTGGATCGCTATCCAAATATCTACTTGCAACATTCGACTTTACTGAAAGGAGACTCCCATGAGACTTTGGCATGAGGCTTTGATTTCACAACTTCCCCGTCCTCAACTTTTGGGGCAACATCGAGAGTGCTGCGCCCTGCGTGGCAATGGCTGGGGCAGAAAGCATGCGACAGTGGACTATGTCTTTACCCACTCACCCTATCGTCTCTATGCCTACCATGACTTGATCATGAAGGAGATGGCTAACCGAGGATATAAGGTCGGTCCAGAGTGGTTGGATAAAAACTACCGTGGGAAAATCTGTCCTCCTTATGAAGACTTGCCTGAGGAGAAGCTAGGCAATCCTATCTACAGTGAGCATGACGCAGGATATTATGAGGAGTGCTTGGCTAATCTCCGAGATAAGGGAATCAACTTATAGTCTTTTCTAATAACAAGCCATAGTCACTTATAAGAATCGTCAATAGCTTGTTTGAGCATTCTCACTAAAATATAGCTATAAAACAAGCTATACAAAGGATTTGAGACACTGGTCTCAAGTCTTTTTCTTTTGTCCAAAAGAGTGATATAGTTTCAAACTATATCAAAGCCTAATTATTTACAATTATACAGACCCTTTCTTTTCTGTTAAGATAGTTTCAACAACAAATTTTGGAGGACACATCATGTCAACTACGATCATCGGTTTCCCTCGTTTGGGTGAATTCCGTGAATTAAAATTTACAACTGAAAAATACTTTAGAAAAGAAATCTCAGAAGAAGAACTCCTTGCCGCAGCAAAAGAATTGCGCGCAAAACACTGGAACATTGTCAAAGAAAAAGGCATCACTGAAATCCCATCAAATGACTTTTCTCACTATGACAACTTCCTAGATGCAGCCTTCCTCTTCAACGTGGTGCCTGCATCCGTTCAAAACTTGGACTTGTCTGACCTTGAGCGCTACTTTGCTTTGGCGCGTGGTTACCAAGGTGAAAAAGGGGATGTTCGTGCCCTTCCGATGAAGAAATGGTTCAATACCAACTATCACTATATCGTTCCTAAATTTGAAAAAGACACTCAAGTCAAACTTGCAGGTCACAAGATCTTTGACGAATTCCAAGAAGCAAAAGAACTTGGTCTCAACACTCGTCCAGTCCTTGTAGGACCATTCACTTTCCTTCAATTGTCAGACTTTGAAGAAGGTGTGAAAGCAGAAGACTTCGTAGATAGCTTTGTAGCTGCTTACCAAGAAGTTTTTGCTAAATTGGCTGAACTTGGTGCGACTCGCATCCAACTCGATGAAGCTGCTCTTGTCAAAGATTTGACAGCTGAAGAAAAAGCTCTCTTCTTGAACCTCTACAACAAACTTTTGGCTGATAAAAAAGGTCTTGAAGTATTGCTTCAAACTTACTTCGGTGACGTTCGTGACGTCTACGCTGACCTTGTAAACTTGCCAGTGGATGCTATCGGTCTTGACTTCGTTGAAGGTAAGAAAACTCTTGAACTTGTTAAAGGTGGTTTCCCAGCTGACAAGACTCTTTATGCAGGTATCGTCAATGGTAAAAACATCTGGCGTAATAACTACGAAAAGAGCTTGGCTGTTCTTGAGCAAATCCCAGCTGAAAACATTGTTTTGACAAGCTCATGCTCACTTCTTCATGTGCCATTTACAACTGCTAACGAAGAATTTGAACCAGCTATCTTGAACCACTTTGCCTTTGCGGTTGAAAAATTGGAAGAACTTCGTGACTTGGATGCTATCCGCAATGGTCAAGGTGCAGAAGCTCTTGCAGCTAACAAAGAACTCTTTGCGACTGAACGTGTGGGTGAAAATGCAGAACTTCGTGCGCGCATTGCAGGATTGACAGACGCTGACTACACTCGTTTGCCAGCCTTTGCAGAACGTGAAGCTATCCAAGAAGAAGCCTTTAAACTTCCAGCTCTTCCAACAACAACTATCGGTTCATTCCCTCAAACTAAGGAAGTCCGTGCCAAACGTTTGGCTTACCGTAAGGGTGAACTGTCACAAGAAGAATACGATGCCTTTCTTGCTGAAACTATCGACGAATGGATCAAATGGCAAGAAGAAGTTGGATTTGACGTGCTTGTACACGGTGAGTTCGAGCGTAACGACATGGTTGAGTACTTCGGTCAAAACTTGTCCGGTTACCTCTTCTCTAAGAATGGTTGGGTACAATCATACGGTATGCGTGGGGTGAAACCACCAATCATCTGGGGTGATGTCACTCGTCTCAACCCAATCACTGTTAAATGGTCTAGCTACGCACAAAGCCGTACTGACAAACCTGTTAAAGGTATGTTGACAGGACCTGTTACCATCCTTAACTGGTCATTCCCACGTGAAGACATCTCTATCAAGGACTCAACTCTTCAAATCGCCCTTGCTATCAAGGATGAAGTTCTTGACCTTGAAGCTGCAGGTGTGAAAATCATCCAAATCGACGAGGCTGCTCTTCGTGAGAAATTGCCACTCCGTCGTAGCGACTGGTACGAAGACTACCTTGACTGGGCAATCCCTGCCTTCCGCTTGGTACACTCTACAGTAGCGCCAGATACTCAAATCCACACTCACATGTGTTACTCAGAATTTACAGATATCATCCCAGCCATCGACAACATGGATGCGGACGTTATTTCCTTTGAAGCAAGCCGTTCAAACCTTGAAATCTTGGACGAACTCAAAGCGAAAAACTTCCAAACAGAAGTGGGACCTGGGGTTTACGATATCCACTCACCTCGTGTGCCAAATGAAGGCGAAATCGACCACACAATCGATGCTATTCTTGCCAAAGTACCAAGCAAGAAAGTTTGGATCAACCCTGACTGTGGTTTGAAAACACGTGGTATTCCAGAAACAAAAGAAAGCTTGATCCGCCTTGTCGAAGCAGCAAAAGCTGCGCGTGAGAAATTGTAAGATAAGATTTCTCTCGTGACCCTGACTGATCAAGGAACTGCTTGGCCTAGCTGGCTCAGCAATATTGAAATCAAAAAGAAAAGGATAAGGACTATGTCACGCCAAACGCCATCACTTTCATTTGAAGTGTTCCCTCCAAACCCAGCTGTGGGTAATGATAAAATTATTTCAGCCTTGCAGGATATGCGGGAGCTGACACCGCACTTTATCAGTGTGACTGCCAGCAATAATAAATTTAATATCAAGGAAACAACGGTTCGTTTGGCTGACTTTATCCAGAATGACTTGGCGATTCCAACTATTGCCCACTTGCCAGCTATCTATCTGACCAAGGAGAAGGTTGCAGAGACACTTGCGGACTTGGACAAGGTTGGTGTGCGAAAAATCTTGGCTCTACGTGGGGACATCATTCCTGATGTGGAACCGCAAAAGGATTTCCGCTACGCAACGGACTTGATCGAGTTCATCAAGGAACAAGCCCCTCACTTTGATATTGTTGGCGCTTGCTATCCAGAAGGGCACCCTGACTCGCCAAACCAGATCTCGGATATTCAAAATCTCAAGAAGAAAGTGGATGCAGGCTGTTCAAGCCTTGTAACGCAGCTTTTCTTTGACAATGAGCGTTTCTATGACTTCCAAGACAAGTGTACCTTGGCAGGGATTGATGTTCCCATTCATGCGGGTATTATGCCGATTCTTAACCGTAATCAAGCGCTTCGTCTCTTGAAAACGTGTGAGAATATCCATCTTCCACGCAAATTTAAGGCCATTTTAGACAAGTATGAGCATGACCCTGAGTCGCTCAGAGCAGCAGGACTTGCCTACGCAGTGGATCAAATCGTGGACTTGGTAACTCAGGATGTCGCAGGTGCGCATCTCTACACCATGAACAATGCTGAAACAGCTAAGTACATCCACCAAGCAACCCATGCCTTGTTTAATCATCAGTCTTTAGGGTAATAAAAAACAAACCATTCTTCTCAAGCGAGGGGAATGGTTCCTTTTTAATAGAAAAGCCCGCACTTTTTAAGAAAAATATGATAAAATAGACTCTGTACGTACTTGATACAAAGATGAGGGTATTGAAGTTTTAAAAGCTTTCCAAATTCTCAACTTTATAAAAGAAATTTTCCATAATTTGTTCTTTTTAGCATTTAGTTGAAGCGACACGAACGAGTCAAATCGATATTATTTGACGAGAGAGTTAGTAAAGCATTTAGCTAATCGTCTGATAGCGATTAGCGTAAAAGGATTAGATGCTTTAGCATCAAACCTTTCTAATGATTTGTATCTTGAGTAATTGAACCCGGCCGAAAAGCTGTGTAAAAAAGATAAACTGTCTTGTCTTCATCGAAGACTTCGTCAGTTTCCTATTTTTACTTTGCTTTTTGCGACCTTAGTATCTTGAGAGTTGAACACGGGCTAAATTCCTAGTGAAAAAGATAGATTTCCTGGTGTGCATCGCACAACTGCGTCAATCTCCTATTTTCATACGGGATTCTTTACGCCCTTTGTATCCTGATCTTTGTAGGCAAGGCGTATAATATAATTAATCCAAAGGGGATTTTAATGACAAAACAAGTATTTCAAACGACTTTTGCGGGTCGTGAGTTAATCGTAGAGACTGGTCAGGTTGCTAAGCAAGCAAATGGCTCAGTTGTCGTCCGTTACGGTGAGTCAACTGTCTTGACTGCAGCCGTGATGTCTAAGAAAATGGCAACTGGGGATTTCTTCCCACTTCAAGTCAACTACGAAGAAAAAATGTATGCAGCTGGGAAGTTTCCTGGTGGCTTTATGAAACGTGAAGGACGTCCTTCGACAGATGCAACTTTGACAGCTCGTTTGATTGACCGTCCAATCCGTCCTATGTTTGCGGAAGGTTTCCGTAATGAAGTCCAAGTGATTAACACAGTGCTTTCTTACGATGAAAATGCCTCTGCTCCAATGGCAGCTATGTTTGGTTCATCCTTGGCACTTTCTATCTCAGATATTCCGTTTGACGGACCTATTGCTGGGGTACAAGTGGGCTATGTAGATGGCCAAATCATCATCAACCCGACACAAGAACAAGCAGAGCGTTCGCTTCTTGAATTGACAGTTGCAGGTACCAAGCACGCTATCAACATGGTTGAGTCTGGTGCCAAAGAATTGTCAGAAGAAATCATGTTGGAAGCCCTTCTGAAAGGACACGAAGCTGTTAAAGAATTGATTGCCTTCCAAGAAGAAATCGTTGCTGCTGTTGGTAAAGAAAAAGCAGAAGTGGAATTGCTTCATGTAGATGTTGACTTGCAAGCTGAAATCATCGCAGCCTACAACAGCGACCTTCAAAAAGCTGTCCAAGTTGAAGAAAAATTGGCTCGTGAAGCTGCAACTCAAGCAGTTAAAGACCAAGTGACTGCTGTTTACGAAGAAAAATATGCAGACCACGAAGAATTTGACCGTATCATGCGTGATGTAGCTGAAATCTTGGAACAAATGGAACACGCTGAAGTGCGCCGTTTGATCACAGAAGACAAGGTGCGTCCTGACGGTCGTAAGGTCGATGAAATCCGTCCTTTGGATGCGGTTGTTGACTTCCTTCCTCGTGTGCACGGTTCTGGTCTTTTCACTCGTGGACAAACTCAAGCCCTTTCAGTCTTGACCTTGGCACCGATGGGCGAAACTCAAATCATCGATGGATTGGATCCAGAGTACAAGAAACGCTTTATGCACCACTATAACTTCCCTCAATATTCTGTAGGGGAAACAGGTCGTTATGGTGCGCCAGGTCGTCGTGAAATTGGTCATGGTGCTCTCGGTGAACGTGCTCTTGCTCAAGTCTTGCCTAGTTTGGAAGAATTCCCATATGCGATCCGCTTGGTAGCTGAAGTCTTAGAATCAAACGGTTCATCTTCTCAAGCTTCTATCTGTGCGGGAACGCTTGCCCTTATGGCTGGTGGTGTGCCAATCAAGGCGCCAGTAGCAGGGATTGCCATGGGTCTCATCTCAGACGGAAATAACTACACAGTATTGACAGATATCCAAGGTTTGGAAGACCACTTTGGAGATATGGACTTTAAGGTTGCTGGTACTCGTGACGGGATTACAGCTCTTCAAATGGATATCAAGATTCAAGGAATTACTGCTGAAATCTTGACAGAAGCTCTTGCTCAAGCCAAGAAAGCGCGTTTTGAAATTCTTGATGTGATTGAAGCGACGATTCCAGAAGTTCGTCCAGAATTGGCTCCAACTGCTCCGAAAATTGATACCATCAAGATTGATGTCGACAAGATCAAGATTGTCATCGGTAAGGGTGGAGAAACCATCGACAAGATTATCGCTGAAACAGGCGTTAAGATTGATATCGATGAAGAAGGTAATGTATCTATCTACTCAAGCGACCAAGATGCCATTAACCGTACCAAAGAAATCATTGCTGGTTTGGTTCGTGAAGCCAAAGTGGATGAAGTTTACCATGCTAAGGTTGTTCGTATCGAGAAATTTGGTGCCTTTGTCAATCTCTTTGATAAGACAGATGCACTTGTGCACATTTCTGAAATGGCTTGGACTCGTACCAACCGTGTCGAGGACTTGGTAGCTATCGGTGATGAAGTCGATGTTAAGGTTATCAAGATTGATGAAAAAGGCCGTATCGATGCCTCTATGAAAGCTCTTCTTCCTCGTCCGCCAAAACCTGAGCATGATGAAAAAGGCGAAAAGTCTGAGCGACCTAACCGTCCACGTCATCACAAGGACCACAAACCTAAGAAAGAATTTACAGAAACACCAAAAGATTCAGAATAAGAAAAGGAGAAATGTATGGGATGGTGGCGCGAAACCATTGATATTGTAAAAGAAAATGATCCAGCGGCACGCACCACTTTGGAGGTTCTACTGACCTATCCAGGTGTCAAGGCCTTGGCTGCCCATCGTCTCTCGCATTTTCTCTGGAATCATGGCTTCAAACTCCTGGCTCGCATGCACAGTCAGTTTTGGCGCTTTTGGACTCAGATTGAGATTCATCCGGGTGCCCAGATTGACTCAGGTGTCTTTATCGACCACGGTTCAGGTCTGGTGATTGGAGAGACGGCGATTGTTGAGACGGGAGTTCTCCTCTATCATGGTGTGACTCTTGGGGGAACAGGGAAAGACTGTGGCAAACGCCATCCGACTGTCCGTCGAGGCGCGCTCATCTCTGCTCATGCTCAAGTTATTGGCCCAGTGGAAATTGGCGAAAATGCCAAAGTTGGAGCGGGGGCAGTCGTCGTGGCGGATGTGCCTAGTGATGTGACCGTAGTTGGAATCCCTGCCAAGATTGTGCGCGTCCACGGTCAGAAAGACGAGCCGACCATCCACGAGGTGGAAGAGAAGCGGGAATATTATCTAGACAAGCTGGAGCATGCCCGCGAAGCCAGCCACAGATCGTCAGGGTTGTAGAGAGTAGCAATACCTTGGGTAGGAGGTTAGGCAAATGCTATTAGAGGAATTCGAAAATGTAGCTGGGGTTATTGAGCCAACAGATAGGCAGATTATGGACAAGGGTGAAGTGTGTGAAACCATTATCCTGTCCTTTAACGGAGAAATTCTGCAACGTTTGATTGAGTCAGAAAAAGTCTATCAAGGAGGCTATTTAAAAAATCTTAACGGTCAATTCCCTTGGTATGTATATAATTATGATGGAAATCAAGTTGCGGTCATGACTGCGCTTATTGGAGCTCCATCAGTGGTTGGCCAGCTGGAGGAGTTGGCGGCCAGAGGCTTCAAGAATTTCATCATTCTAGGTTCTTGTGGCGTTTTGGATCGCTCAATTGAGGCGGATAAAATTATCCTGCCTGCAGCCGCATTGCGAGATGAAGGCACTAGCTACCACTATGCCCCACCGGGTGATGAAGTCGCTTATGACGAGTCTCTGTTAGTTAAGCTTGAAGCTATCTTTGACAAGTACGATATTGAGCATATCCGCACCAAGTCCTGGACCACAGATGCTTTCTATCGGGAAACGCCTGATAAGGTCAAGCGTCGCTTGGCTGCCGGTGCCCAAGTGGTGGACATGGAAGCTTCAGCTATCATGGCTTGGAGCCAATTTCGCAAGACCAAGGTCTATCAATTCTTCTACACAGCTGACTATGTGGATCATCATAACCGAATCTGGGATGCCCGCCATGAAGAGCGGACAGCTGATGCCATGACTTTTTTCACTATTGCTTTGACAATAGCAAAGGAACTAGAAAGGTAACTACAAGAATGGCAGTATATTTTTACGGCTGTATCACTATGGATGGCTACTTGGCAGACAGCCAGCACAGGATAGACTGGCTGCATCAGCTTGGTTCTGTAGAGGATACAGGCTATGATGACTTTTACAGGCAAATGGATATCACCATCATGGGCAAGCGGACCTTTGAGGAAATTCAAGATTTGCAAGATGTAGAAAGTTTTTATCAAGCTACGGAAAACTATGTCTTTACGCATGATAGACACCTGCCTGTCAGCAATTACCAGCCAGTAGCTGGGGATGTGGTGGACTTTGTTCACCAGATTGACAAAGGCAAAAATGTCTTTGTGATTGGTGGTAATTCCTTGGTAGGACCGCTCTTGGATGCGGATCTTTTCGACCACCTCATTATTCAGATAGCGCCCCTTATCCTAGGAAAGGGGGTTCCCCTCTTTACCCAAGAGGAAGGGCAGCGCTTTTACCAACTGGATAGCCTCAGACAATTTGGCCCTTTTGCAGAGCTGGTTTTCAGCCGAAAAAGTCAGAAATAGAGAAGGGAGTGGATCGCATGATTAAAATTTACGACACCATGACTCGCAGCCTACGTGAATTTGTGCCCATTGAAGAGGGCAAGGTTCGCATGTATGTCTGCGGTCCGACAGTTTATAACTATATCCATGTCGGTAATGCCCGCTCAACAGTAGCTTTTGACACCATTCGTCGCTATTTTGAGTATCGGGGATTTGAGGTCAATTATATTTCCAATTTTACAGATGTAGATGATAAGATTATCCATCGCGCCAAGGAAGAAGACATCACGCCTCAGGAGGTTGCGGATAAGTACATCGCTGCCTTTCGTGAAGACGTGACGGCCTTAGGCGTGAAACCTGCGACTCGCCATCCGCGTGTGGTGGAGTTTATGGCGGACATCATTCGTTTTGTCGCTGACTTGATTGAAAAAGGTTATGCCTATGAGAGTCAAGGGGATGTTTACTTCCGTGTGGAAAAATCCCACAACTATGCTAAGTTGGCCAATAAAACCTTGGAAGATTTGGAGCTGGGTGCTTCAGGTCGTACCGATGAAGAAACAGCTCGTAAGGAAAATCCTGTGGACTTTGCTCTATGGAAAACAGCTAAAGCAGGTGAGATTTCTTGGGATAGTCCTTGGGGACCTGGTCGTCCGGGTTGGCATATCGAGTGTTCGGTCATGTCGACAGAGATTTTGGGCGATACCATTGATATCCACGGTGGGGGAGCCGATCTGGAGTTTCCGCACCATACCAATGAAATTGCCCAGTCAGAAGCTAAAACAAGCAAGACCTTTGCTAACTACTGGATGCACAATGGCTTTGTCAATATCGACAATGTCAAGATGTCTAAGTCCTTGGGCAACTTTATCACCGTACACGATGCCCTTAAGACCATTGATGGGCAAGTGCTTCGTTTCTTTTTTGCGACTCAACACTACCGTAAACCTATCAACTTTACGGAAAAAGCAGTGCGCGATGCTGAGACAAATCTCAAATATCTAAAGAACACTTATGAGCAACCATTTATGGGAACGGTGGATACCCAAGAATTGGAAGCTTTTAAAGATAAGTTTGTGGCGGCTATGGATGAGGATTTCAACTCTGCCAACGGTATCACAGTTGTCTTTGAAATGGCCAAATGGATCAACTCAGGCAACTATGATGCAAGTGTTAAGAAAGCTCTTGCAGATATGTTGGAAGTCTTTGGAATAGTCTTTGTTGAGGAAGTTTTGGATGCAGACATTGAAGCCTTAATCCAAAAGCGCCAAGAAGCGCGTGCTAATCGTGACTTTGCGACAGCGGACCAAATCCGTGACCAATTGGCTGCTCAAGGAATTAAGCTCCTTGACACTAAGGATGGAGTGAGGTGGACTCGTGATTGATGTCAATCTCATTAACGGGATTGCGTTGGCTTTTGAGGGAGATGCGGTTTATTCCATGTATATCCGTCGCCATCTCATTCTTAAAGGCATGACTAAACCCAATAAACTCCACCAAGAGGCGACTAAGTATGTATCTGCCAAGGCTCAAGCTCACTTGATTGCTCTTATGTTGGAGGAGCAAGTCCTGACGGAAAAAGAAGAAGAAATCTACAAACGTGGTCGCAATACCAATAGTCACACAAAGGCTAAAAATGCTGATGTGGTGACTTACCGCATGTCTACAGGTTTTGAAGCAGTGATGGGCTATCTCCATCTGACTGAAAATGTGGAGCGACTAGAAACCTTGATTTCTTGGTGCATCCAAAAAGTGGAGGGCTAGGATATGATTGCAAAGGAATTACAAGACTGGTTTCCTGAGGCTCAGATTTCAGATCAGCCGATAGAGAAATTAGGATATCTTACACTTCCTCTATCTTCTCAACAGTGGATTTTACTGGAGGAGTCCAATCTAACTGAACGTGAAAAGCAGTTAATTGCCCTTTTAACCCAGCAGGAGCAGGCTCGTTCGCTCAATCCTTGGTATTCCTATCTGATTGAGGGAAAGGGGCAGGCACCTCAAACTTTTAAAAAGATTCAACTGGTTTATTGCCATCTTTCTTATTACCAACAGGAAAATCTAGCCTCTTGGCTGGATATGATGCAGACCCTCTTTCCTAACTGTCAGACAGTGTTGCAGGTCGGAGTTCAGGATTATGTATTTGTTCTTCAACAAGATAAGTACACCTCTGTTAGCTCGATTTTATCCGATACGATTGAAGCGGTTGAGTATGACTTTGGACTTCGTCTCTCTATCATGTTAGGACAGGTTTGGTCTCAGACGGGACATCAAGCCCTATCAGACTTGATCAAAGCGGAGCGGGATTTGTTTAAGACTTGGTGGCGTCAGGGTCACCAAGGTGTTCATACTTTTTCTCAGCTCTATCTTTGGAGTATGGGGGAAAGACTTGTGGACCTGAGAGTCATTAAAGAATGCCTGCACCAGATAATCTTGGATCAGGACCAGATTCAGGAAATCATTCTCTCTCTTTGGGAAAATAGTGCTGTTCTCACTAAAACAGCCCAGCAACTCTATCTGCACCGCAATTCTCTCCAATACAAGATTGATAAATGGGAAGAATTGACAGGGTTTCAGTTGAAGGAGTTGACCGACCTGACCCTGTGTTATCAATTGATTTTACCAGATATTCTCTAAAGTTTTGTGCAAGTTGCACAGAACTTTTTTATTTTTTTGGTCACCTTGCCATAGAAAAGTAAAGCGTTTTCATCTATAATAAAACTATCAAAAGACAAAAGGAGTTCACCTCGATGGTAGAATTAAATCTTAAAAATATTTACAAAAAATATCCAAACAGCGAACACTACTCAGTTGAAGACTTCAACTTGGACATCAAAGATAAAGAATTTATCGTTTTCGTAGGTCCTTCAGGATGTGGTAAATCAACAACTCTTCGTATGATTGCTGGTCTTGAAGATATCACAGAAGGTACTGCATCTATCGATGGCGTGGTTGTCAATGATGTAGCTCCAAAAGACCGTGACATCGCCATGGTTTTCCAAAACTACGCTCTTTACCCACACATGACTGTTTATGACAACATGGCTTTCGGTTTGAAATTGCGTAAGTACAGCAAGGAAGACATCGATAAACGTGTGCAAGAAGCTGCAGCAATCCTTGGTTTGAAAGAATTCTTGGATCGTAAACCTGCTGACCTTTCAGGTGGTCAACGTCAACGTGTTGCCATGGGTCGTGCCATCGTCCGTGATGCAAAAGTGTTCTTGATGGACGAACCTTTGTCAAACTTGGATGCCAAACTTCGTGTATCTATGCGTGCTGAAATTGCGAAAATCCACCGTCGTATTGGAGCTACAACTATCTACGTAACTCACGACCAAACAGAAGCGATGACTCTTGCAGACCGTATCGTTATCATGTCAGCAACTAAGAACCCTGCTGGTACTGGTACTATCGGACGTGTAGAACAAATCGGTACACCTCAAGAAGTTTACAAAAACCCAGTTAACAAGTTCGTTGCAGGATTCATCGGAAGCCCAGCCATGAACTTCATCAATGTGAAATTGGAAGGCAACGAAATTGTTTCTGACGGTTTCCGCTTGAAAGTGCCAGAAGGCGCTTTGAAAGTTCTTCGTGAAAAAGGCTACGAAGGAAAAGAATTGATCTTCGGTATTCGTCCAGAAGATGTGAATGCAGAACCAGCTTTCCTTGAAACATTCCCAGAATCAGTTGTCAAAGCTACTATCTCAGTATCAGAATTGCTTGGTTCAGAATCTCACCTTTACTGCCAAGTTGGTAAAGACGAATTTGTTGCCAAAGTGGATGCTCGTGACTACTTGCAAACAGGCGCAACAGTTGAACTTGGATTTGACTTGAACAAAGCGCACTTCTTCGACGTAGAAACTGAAAAAACAGTTTACTAAGATAAATAAAATAACAAAGCACTGCAGAGTCTCTCTTGCAGTGTTTTTCTTTTAATTGCTTAGGCTAGGCATGAAAACAGGCTTTTCTAGTTTTAATATTCTTAAAAAAGTGATAAAATGGTAGGAAGAATTGGAGAGAATAGATGCCGAAAGAAGTGAATTTGACGGGCGATGAGGTTGTCGCTTTAACGCAAAAATATTTATCGAAAGAAGATGTTGCTTTTGTACATAAAGCTTTGGTTTACGCAGTTGAATGCCATAGTGGTCAATACCGTAAATCTGGCGAGCCCTATATTATTCATCCCATTCAGGTGGCAGGGATTTTAGCTAAGCTTAAGCTAGATGCCGTGACAGTTGCCTGTGGTTTTTTGCATGATGTGGTTGAAGATACGGATGCGACATTGGATGATTTAGAGCAAGAGTTTGGTCATGAAGTTCGCATTATTGTTGATGGAGTGACTAAGCTTGGTAAGGTTGAGTACAAATCGATTGAGGAGCAATTAGCGGAAAATCACCGCAAGATGCTCATGGCCATGTCTGAGGATATCCGTGTTATCTTGGTCAAACTTTCTGACCGCTTGCATAACATGAGGACGCTCAACCACCTACGAAAGGACAAGCAGGAACGCATTTCCAGAGAAACCATGGAAATCTATGCTCCACTTGCTCATCGTCTGGGGATTTCCAGCGTCAAGTGGGAGTTGGAAGACTTGTCTTTCCGCTATCTCAATCCAACTGAGTTTTACAAGATCACTCATATGATGAAGGAAAAACGCAGAGAGCGTGAGGCTTTGGTCGATGAAGTCGTGACAAAGTTAGAGGACTACACTTCCGAACGCAATCTAAAAGGGAAAATCTATGGCCGTCCCAAGCATATCTACTCTATCTATCGCAAGATGCAGGATAAGAAGAAACGCTTTGAGGAGATTTATGACCTGATTGCCATTCGCTGTATCTTGGATACCCAGAGTGATGTCTATGCCATGCTGGGCTATGTTCATGAGCTGTGGAAACCCATGCCAGGGCGTTTTAAAGATTATATCGCCAACCGTAAGGCTAATGGTTACCAGTCTATCCATACGACTGTCTATGGACCAAAAGGACCGATTGAATTCCAGATTCGTACCAAAGAAATGCACGAAGTTGCTGAGTACGGGGTTGCGGCTCACTGGGCTTATAAGAAAGGCATTAAAGGGCAGGTCAACAGCAAAGAGTCTGCGATTGGTATGAACTGGATCAAGGAAATGATGGAATTACAAGACCAGGCTGACGATGCCAAGGAATTTGTCGAGTCTGTTAAGGAAGAGTATCTGGCGGAGGAGATTTACGTCTTTACTCCAGATGGTGCGGTTCGCTCCCTTCCAAAAGATTCAGGACCGATTGATTTTGCCTATGAAATCCATACCAAAGTCGGTGAAAAAGCGACTGGTGCCAAGGTCAATGGCCGTATGGTTCCTATGACAACCAAGCTCAAAACTGGAGATCAGGTCGAAATTGTCACCAACCCCAACTCTTTTGGCCCGAGTCGTGACTGGCTCAACATGGTTAAGACCAGCAAGGCTCGTAACAAGATTCGTCAGTTCTTTAAAAATCAAGACAAGGAATTGTCTGTTAATAAGGGACGCGAACTGCTGATTAATCAGCTCCAAGAGAATGGCTATGTGGCTAATAAGTATATGGACAAGCGTCACATGGACCAAGTCCTTCAAAAAACCAGCTACAAGACAGAAGACTCCCTCTTTGCTGCTATCGGTTTTGGAGAAATCAGTGCTATTACCGTCTTTAACCGTCTGACTGAAAAGGAACGCCGTGAGGAGGAACGTGCCAAAGCTAGGGCTGAGGCAGAAGAGCTTGTCAAAGGTGGCGAGGTTAAGGTTGAAAACAAAGAAACCCTCAAGGTCAAGCATGAGGGTGGGGTGGTGATTGAAGGTGCCTCAGGTCTCCTAGTTCGGATTGCCAAGTGTTGCAATCCTGTTCCGGGTGATGACATTGTCGGCTACATCACCAAGGGTCGTGGTGTGGCCATTCACCGTGTGGACTGTATGAACCTTCGCGCCCAAGAAAACTACGAGCAACGTCTCCTTGATGTGGAATGGGAAGATCAATTCTCAAGCAAGGAATATATTGCCCACATCGATATTTATGGTCTCAACCGTACAGGGCTCTTAAATGATGTTCTGCAAGTTCTCTCTAATACGACCAAGAATATCTCGACCGTTAACGCCCAACCAACTAAGGATATGAAATTTGCCAATATCCATGTCTCCTTTGGCATCTCAAACCTCTCAACTCTAACGACAGTAGTTGATAAGATTAAAAGTGTGCCAGAAGTCTACTCTGTCAAACGAACCAATGGCTAAGATCTAGAAAGGATTTTTATGAAAATCGTCGTTCAACGAGTTAAAAAAGCCCAAGTGAGTATTGAAGGTCAGGTTCAGGGAAAAATCAATCAGGGGCTCTTATTGTTGGTCGGAGTAGGACCAGAGGACCAAGAGGAAGATCTGGACTATGCTGTCCGAAAGCTCGTCAACATGCGAATTTTTTCTGATGCAGAAGGTAAGATGAATCTGTCTGTTAAGAATATTGAGGGCGCAATTCTTTCTATTTCTCAGTTTACCCTTTTTGCGGACACTAAGAAAGGCAATCGTCCCGCCTTTACAGGTGCAGCCAAGCCTGATATGGCATCAGATTTCTATGATGCTCTCAATCAAAAGATAGCGCAAGAAGTGCCCGTTCAGACAGGTATCTTTGGAGCAGATATGCAGGTTGAGCTGGTCAATGATGGACCAGTCACCATTATCCTTGATACTAAAAATAGATAAGAAAACCAAGCCCAGCTGGCTTGGTTTTTGTTTATAGACACTCCCAGAAAGAGATATGTTTGTCGTAAAAGTCTGGATAGTTTTCTCTTAGGTGGCTAGCCATTATATAATAAAAAGTAGAATGACAAGAAGTAACGATTGGCATAAGAGAGGAAAATCGCTGATAACTGGTGAAGACTAAAAGGATCAATAACAGAAGATCAACTGAGAGAATCCCTAAGTAGTAGAGGCGAATTTTTTTGTTAATCTGAGGATAAATCTCAGCGAATTGATGTTTGAGTCGGACAACCAAGCGAAATAGCAACAGTCCTTGAGCAAGGATAAAAATAAAGCCAGAGAGCAGGAGCCAGTCTACAGAGAGATCGGTTTTGGAGATAAAAAATGCTAATAGTAGTAAATCGGAGACTGCAATGGCTGCAAAATGGATTCTAAAGAGCTTTTTCATAGGAAGACCTCCCTCTTTTATCTAGCTTCATTCTACACCAAACGAATGGGAGTTACAAGCAAAATGATAAAAAATCCCTGAAAGGAATTTCTTTCAGGAATAAGGGCTTAGTTGATTTTTTCGACATAGAGTTGTTTGGCGATATCGATACCAACTTGGAGGTCTTCACCTTTGTTGACCAGTGTAAAAGTATTGGAAAAATTATCAAACTGCTTGACTTGGAGTTGGTCACCGATATGAATTTCATGCTTTTCTAAGTATTTGAGCAGATCAAAGCTATCATGAACCCGAGTCAGGAGATAGGTTCCAGCCTCTTTAGTATCTGCTAGAGGTAGGTTGTTGATCTCAACCAAGAGTTCTCCTTTAGCAGGAATAGTTCCACCGTGGGGACAGGTTTGAGGGAAGCCAAGCAGTTTATCCAGTCTCTCTACGAAGAGGTCGGATACAGTGTGCTCTAGGACTTCAGCTTCCTCGTGGATTTGATCGCTGGTATAGTCTAGATGGTGAACTAGAAAGACTTCAATCAACCGGTGTTTGCGATAGAGCTCGGAGACTAGTTTGAGCCCAATATCTGTCAATAGATAGCCATTCTCCTTGTCCTTGAGGATGAGATTTTCACTTTTCATGCGTTTGATCATCTCTGTTACGGCAGGTGGAGAGACCTGCATACGGGCAGCAATTTCTTTATTGGTGATTTTTTGCATTTCCGTACCGATTTCATAAATACATTTTAGGTAGTCTTCTTTATTTGGCGTCATTCGTTTCCTCTTGTCTTTCCTCTCCATCTAGTATATCAAAAAAAGCTAGATTTCTCTAGCCTTCTGCCATAATGGCTTTGATTTTAGTCCAGTTCTTTCACTGCAGCAATGGCAGCTTCAAAGTCTGGTTCCGTGTTAATGTTGTCAACGTATTCCACATAACGGATGACATTGTCAGCATCGAGAACAAAGACGGCACGCGCAAGGAGATGCCATTCGTTGATCAAGAGGGCATAATCACGTCCGAAAGAATGGTCGAAGTAGTCTGAAAGCATGATGGCATTGTCAAGGCCTTCAGCCCCACACCAGCGTCCTTGGGCAAATGGTAGGTCCATAGAAACAGTAAGAACGACGGTATTGTCAAGGCTAGCAAGTTCTTGGTTGAAACGACGTGTTTGCGTTGAGCAGATACCAGTATCGATAGATGGGACAACACTCAAGACTTTTTTCTTTCCGTCAAAGTCAGCTAGCGTTTTTTTAGAGAGATCGGTTGTCGTAAGAGAAAAGTCAAGTGCCTTGTCTCCGACTTGCAGTTGTTTACCTGTAAAGGTTACAGGATTTCCGAGAAAAGTGGTCATGAAACTACTCCATTCTTTTTTCTTTTATTTTACCGAGAATTGTCAGATTTTTCCAATGATTTGACTGGAAATTAAGCGATAAAAAAACGCCTGTTCATGTGAGAACGACGTTTTTTAATGGATTATTTTGCCAAACCTTCAGCAATCTTGTCAAGGTTGTATTTCATCATGTTGTAGTAGCTGTCACCTTCTTTACCTTCTTCAGCAATTGAGTCAGTAAAGATTTGTGCGTAGATTGGGATATTTGTGTCTTGTGAAACAGTCTTCATTGGACGGTCATCGACACTTGACTCAACAAAGAGAGATGGAACTTTTGTTTGGCGAAGTTTTTCAACCAAGGTTTTGATTTGTTCAGGAGTACCTTCTTCTTCCGTGTTGATTTCCCAGATGTAGGCACTTGGAACTCCGTAAGCTTTAGAGAAGTATTTGAAGCATCCTTCGCTGGTTACGATGAGTTTCTTCTCAGCAGGGATATTGTTAAATTTCTCTTTGGCTTCCTTGTCTAGTTTGTCTAGTTTTTCAGTATAGTCTTTGAGATTTTTTTCGTAGAATTCCTTGTTGCTAGGATCCTTAGCGATCAGCTGTTTAGCGATATTTTTAGCATAAATCATCCCATTTTCAAGGTTGAGCCAAGCGTGTGGGTCTTCTTTGCCTTTCTCGTTTTGGCCTTCAAGGTAGATAACATCAACGCCGTCACTGACTGCAAAGTAGTCCTTGTTCTCAGTTTTCTTGGCATTTTCAACCAATTTGGTAAACCAAGCATTGCCACCAGTTTCAAGATTGATTCCGTTATAGAAAATCAAATCAGCTTGAGAAGTTTTCTTAACGTCTTCAGGAAGTGGTTCGTATTCGTGTGGGTCTTGACCAACAGGAACGATACTGTGAAGATCAATCTTGTCACCAGCGATATTTTTGGTAATATCAGCGATAATTGAGTTTGTAGCAACAACTTTTAGTTTTTGACCAGAAGTAGCATCTTTTTTTCCACTAGCACATGCTACAAGTGCAATGACGGAAAGAAAGAGTACAAGCAATGTACCTAATTTTTTCATTAGATTCCTCCAGAAGGGTTTCCCCGTTATTTAATGATTTTTTTGTTTTTCAGTTTCAAGTATCGTTGCTTAGGAGAGATAAAGAAACTGATTAGAAAGAAGCTGGCGGATGTGAGCACGATGCTGGATCCTGCTGCGAGATTGAAACTATAGCCGATAAAGAGCCCTACAACAGAAGCCAGAGCTCCTAGGCCTGATGAAAGAAAAATCATGCTCTTTAGGCTATTAGCATAAAGGTAAGCCGTCGCAGCTGGGGTGATCAACATGGCCACGATAAGAATGGTTCCAACACTTTGCATGGCAGTGACTGACACAAGGGTCAAGAGCACCATGAGCAGATAGTGGTAGAAATTGACAGGCATTCCCATTGCTTTAGCCAGGAGCTCGTCAAAGGATGTAATCAATAGTTGTTTAAAGAAAATCCCGATAATCAAGAGAATCAATGCCCCCATACTAATGGTAACCCACATGTCCGTATCTTGGACAGCGAGGATATTCCCAAAAAGGATATGGAAGAGGTCTGTAGAACTCTTGGCAACACTAATCAAGATGACACCTAGGGCTAAGAAAGATGAAAAGGTAATACCAATGGCAGTATCACTCTTGATGATAGAGTTTCCCTTGATGTAGGTAATGATGATGGAAGCCATCAAACCAAAGATGATCGCTCCAATAAAGAAATCAATTCCCAGGATAAAGGAAAGGGCTACGCCAGGCAAAACTGCGTGAGAGATGGCATCTCCCATGAGAGACATTCCACGCAGGATGATAAAACATCCCACAGCTCCAGCAACAACTCCGATGACAATAGCTGTGATCAAGGCGTTTTGTAGGAAATGGAAATTTTGCAATCCATCGATAAATTCTGCTATCATAGGTCACCTCCATTGAAAAAGAGTTTGCTACCGTAGGCCTTTTTGAGATTGGCCTCGGTAAAGGTTTCTTCGGTCGGACCAAGGTCTATTAATTCTCGATTGAGAAGCAAAACTTGGTCGAAATAATGGGGGACTTTGCTGAGGTCATGATGGACGATGAGAACTGTTTTACCAGCTTTTTTTAGGTCTCTCAGCGTATTCATGATAATCTCTTCACTGATCGAGTCAATCCCGGCAAAAGGCTCATCTAAAAAGATGTAGTCAGCTTCCTGCACTAAGCAACGGGCAATCAACACACGTTGGAATTGTCCTCCTGAGAGCTGGCTGATTTGGCGATCAGCATAGTCTGAAAGTCCAACGATTTCAAGTGCATCTGCCACTTTTTTCCAGTGGCTGGCTTTTAAGGTGTGAAAGAGTGGGATAGATGGGTAGAGTCCCAGTGAGACACATTCCTTGACCTTGATAGGGAAATTGTAGTCGATATGGATTTTTTGCTCGACATAGGCAACTCGATTTAAAGATTTCTTGACTTCTTTGTCGTCGAGAAAGGCCTGACCTTCATGTGGGATAATTCCCAACATACCTTTTAATAAAGTTGATTTTCCAGCACCATTTGGACCAATAATTCCGGTAATAGTTGGTCCGTGGAGCACTAGTGAGATATCCTTTAGTGCCAGCGTTTCTTTGTAGGAGACGCTGAGGTGTTCAATACGTATCATAACAAATTCCTCCCTCCCGTATTTAATATACATTAAAAAAAAAATTAAGTCAAGTTAATTTTTGAAAAATTTAATAAAATGACAATAAAATGAAAGATATAAGAAATTTATTTTTGATTGCATTCCCTAGATTTTTTTGCTAAGCTAGGAATAAGTGAAAATATGAAAGCGAGAACAAGATGACACGTTATCAAGATGATTTTTATGACGCTATTAATGGCGAATGGGAAAAAACAGCTGTGATTCCAGCTGATAAATCACGAACAGGTGGTTTTATTGACCTTGATGAGGAAATTGAAGAGTTGATGCTGGCGACTACGGACAAGTGGTTGGCAGGTGAAGAGGTTCCAGAAGATACTATCTTAGCCAACTTTGTTAAGTACCATCGTATGGTACGTGATTTTGACAAGAGAGAAGCAGATGGAATCAAGCCTGTCCTTCCTCTACTCAAGGAATACCAAGATTTGGAGAGCTTTGCAGATTTCACTAGCAAATTAGCAGAGTTTGAACTAGCTGGTAAACCAAATTTCCTTCCTTTTGGTGTTTCACCAGACTTTATGGATGCCAGAACCAATGTTCTCTGGGCAAGTGCACCAGGCACCATCCTACCAGATACAACTTACTACGCTGAAGACCATCCTCAGCGTGAGGAACTCTTGACTCTTTGGAAGGAAAGTACCACAAATCTTCTCAAAGCCTATGATTTTTCAGATGAGGAAATCGCAGACTTATTAGAGAAACGATTGGAATTGGACCGTCGCATTGCGGCTGTAGTGCTTTCTAATGAAGAAAGTTCAGAATATGCCAAACTCTACCATCCATACGCTTATGAAGATTTCAAGAAATTCGCCCCTGCCCTACCTCTAGATGATTTCTTCCAAAAGGTGATTGGACAAACGCCAGACAAGGTTATTGTAGATGAAGAACGTTTCTGGCAAGCAGCAGAGCAATTCTATAGTGAAGAAGCGTGGCCTCTACTTAAGGCAACCTTGATTTTGGGTGTTGTGAATCTCTCAACAAGCTACCTTACAGACGAGATTCGTGTCTTGTCAGGTGCTTATGGTCGTGCTCTTTCAGGTGTTCCGGAAGCTCAAGACAAGGTCAAGGCAGCTTATCACTTGGCCCAAGGTCCTTTCAAGCAAGCTCTGGGTCTCTGGTACGCGCATGAAAAATTCTCCCCAGAAGCTAAGGCAGATGTAGAGAAAAAAGTAGCGACTATGATTGACGTTTATAAGGAACGCTTGGCTAAGAACGACTGGCTTACTCCTGAAACGCGTGACAAGGCCATTGTCAAACTCAATGTCATCAAGCCTTATATCGGTTATCCAGAGGAATTGCCAGAACGCTACAAGGAAAAGGTAGTGAACGAAACTGCCAGTCTCTTTGAGAATGCCCTAGCCTTTGCGCGTGTGGAAATCAAGCATAGCTGGAGCAAGTGGAATCAGCCAGTTGACTACAAGGAGTGGGGTATGCCTGCCCACATGGTCAATGCCTACTACAATCCTCAGAAGAACTTGATTGTTTTCCCAGCTGCTATTTTACAGGCTCCATTCTATGATTTGCATCAGTCGTCTTCTGCCAACTACGGTGGGATTGGTGCTGTTATTGCTCACGAGATTTCTCATGCCTTTGACACAAATGGCGCGTCCTTTGATGAAAATGGTAGTCTTAAGGATTGGTGGACAGAAAGCGACTATGCTGCCTTTAAAGAAAAAACGCAGAAAGTTATCGACCAGTTTGATGGACAAGAATCTTACGGCGCAACGATTAACGGAAAACTAACTGTATCAGAAAACGTTGCCGACCTTGGAGGAATTTCTGCAGCCCTTGAAGCAGCCAAGAGAGAGCCAGACTTCTCAGCTGAAGAATTCTTCCACAACTTTGCTCGCATTTGGCGCATGAAAGGTCGTCCAGAGTTGATGAAACTCATGGCTAGTGTCGACGTGCACGCGCCAGCCAAACTCCGTGTCAACATCCAAGTACCAAACTTCGATGACTTCTTTACAACTTATGATGTCAAAGAAGGCGACGGTATGTGGCGCGCACCAGAGGATCGTGTGATTATTTGGTAAGACTAAAACCAAGGATAGCATCCTTGGTTTTTTGCTTGCTAGAAAAAGGGATTGAAGGTCTTTTCGTGAGCGATGGTCGTAGCTGGCCCGTGTCCAGGATAGACGTCGTAGTTAGGGAGGGTGAAGAGTTGCGTCTGAATGCTATGGAGAAGCTGTTCCATACTACCTGTAGGGAGGTCAGTCCGTCCGATGGTTTCGCGGAAAAGAGCATCTCCAGTCAAGACTAGATGGGCATCAGGAAAGACGAGTGAAACACCACCGATAGAGTGGCCTGGGGTTGGTAGGGCAGTAAAACGGAATTCCTCAAGCTGGTATTCCTCATGAAAGACAAAGGTGTGTTCTGCAGGTTTTGCGACCACATCTGTCATATCATCGTGACGAGGGAGGCCAGAAAGATTATCAACGGGGGTATAGAGCCAGCTGGCTTCGCTTTCCGCTACATAAACTGGAGGATTTCCAAAAGTCTCACGCACCAAGTCCAGACTCATAATATGGTCGTAATGGGTGTGGGTCAGCAGAATCGCACAGACGGGTTTGTTGATTTTTTCGATGGTCTTGCGAATGGCTTCCCAATGGCTACCTGGGTCAACCACAATCAGGTGTTGGTCTCCCTCTATGTAGTAGGTGTTTTCATAGGCAACAGGATTGACAGTTTTATGGATTTTCATAGGATTTCCTCTCTCAAAGAATGTACTGATATCAGTATAACACAGAAGAGAAGGCTTAGGGTATCAGAAAGTCTTTTTCTACCTTAACGATTTTTCCAAGCTTGGTAGCGGGTGTCAATCAAGAGTTGGGTTAAGCGTCCCATGGTTTCTCTTTCTTCAGGAGTGAGGGATTGGGCTTGTATAAAGAGTTGATGAATGTGTTCAATGACCTTGAAGGAAGATAGGTCGTTGATAGAGGAGATGCCTGCATCAAGAATGATTCCAAAAAAGAGGTCAAAGTAGAGCTGCAGTTCTTCGTCATGGACTGTCTCAACCCATTCCTTGAAGGTTGTATCGACTTGCTGGCTGTCACTATTGATCTCGTCTAGTTGGACAAAGTGTTTGTCTTTAACCTGCCAACTAAAGGTGTCGTGTTGGGCAAGACCACCTAGGGCAGTGCTTCGAACGACGATTTTTTTATCCGGAATTTCCAGCATCATCCCGATGATAGAACCTTGTGGGATAAATACTTTCGTTCTTTCCACCACGTTTTGATAGCCTGGCATTTTGGTCAGTTCCTTGTGAAGCCCAGGTGCATCAAAAGTGTAGATAGCGACAATGTTTTTCTGCAAGTTTGTATCGAGTTGACTGGCAGCATAGACAGCTAGATTGCCCCCTTTGGAGTGTCCTGCTAGGATAACCTTTTGGTTAGGGTGTTGAGCAAAAAAGTCCTGTAAATACTGGAGGGCATGTTTTTGAGCTGGAATTTCCTTCATATAGGTCATATGGAAATCTTCTTTCCAACCGATGATACTATCATCCGTCCCACGAAAAACAAGCAAATAAGTATCGAGACTGATACGATAAGTCATAGCCGCAAACTGTTTTTGCAATTCAGGGTCAATATCATTGATAAAATCTGAGATCTTGCAATTTTTAAATCGTTTGTGTTGAGCGAGCTGATCCAATAACTGGAGGCGGTTTTTGCTGGTCAGCATAGTCGTTTCTCTAGGGATTTGAGGTGCTAGATCTATGAGACGCTTTGATTCTTGGGCGACTACATTATCAAAAGCTAGGTAGGTTAATTCAGTCAGGGCAAGAACATCTAACTCATTCACGGGGAGGTCATAAAAGGAATCGTATGCTACATCGTTGAGATAGTCAAAAATATTGGCCATAAAAGCTCCTTTCTCTATGTTTATCCTATCACATTTACCAAGAATTAGCTAGTAGACTTGTTCGAATGACCTAGTAGGGTTTGATTGAAATACATAGAAGATAGATTGCTCCTATTTCAAACCTCTAAACGAGCTTACTTGTATGTTTTTGCTATCAATCCCATTTTCCTTTAAAAAATTCTTCATCTCATTTACATCATCAGGCTGTCCTGTGATAAGATAGCTAGCTTGATTGCCGTATTCATCAATAGCACGTTTTAAAAATTCTTGACTTTGAGAAAGTTCATCGCTAGTTTTATAAGTAAAATTCGGTGTTTTTTGAGCCAGTTCTTTCATCTCATTATCGAAAATAGTAACTCCTTTGTCAAAATGGTTGAGAATAATCGGACATTTACCAGCCCATTCTTTGATAAGGGGGCGTAGAGCAGAAATGCCGACATCAGATGCAAAGCAAACTAGTGGCTTATTCGTATCTTTAACAGTCAAAGAGGAATCCAGCCAACTCATCTCAATCTCACTGCCAGCCGGTAAATGTGTTAAGGTGTTCTTAAAGTTGCTACCACTATTATGAGTTAAAATGAGGATTTCATCTTCATCAGGTGTGGAGGCAATGGTTAGCCATCGACTGGTCTGCTCACCCTTAGCTTCGTTTTTCCTAGAAGCGGACGAGGTATCAGGGAGTGTGAACTTAGCATAAGCTCCAGCTTTCCAGACTTGATGACTCGGCTTTGTGATATGAATTAAATACAGATCTTCGGTGGGATTTTCGATAGATTTTATCGATAATGTTTGACTTCGTCCAAGATAGGCGATGGCACCCCAAGTTAGAAGGGCTAGTAATCCAAGTGTTGATAGAATGATAATAAACATTTTTTTACCTCTTTTCATTTTTTATGACTCCTATTCTTAATTTTATGAATGAACTATAAAATAATTCATTCATATCTTTTCAAAAAATAAAGAAATCCATTCTTTATTTTAGAACTCCTTTAATGAAGTTGGTTGCAAGTATTTCAACAGTTTTGCCAATATCTGGAAAATCTTTTTCCGTGATATGCATATCTATATAGTAAAACAGATTATAAACCTGTAAAATATCTTGAATTTTTTCTGGCGAGTACCCTTCAGCCTGCATACGATTTGTAAAAGTTTTAACTAGAAACTGATGAAATGGATTTGCGACTTTGCCTTCTTCCGAGGAATAGTAGCTGTGCAACTCATCTGCTATGGCAGGATTGTACCATTCTGCAAGGATTTTATTGGAAGAAACGAGAGTTCTGGACTGAGCAAAGAGTTGACCAATGAGGTCGGTCATGTCAATTTCCCAATCCAGTTCTTCGATCATAGCTTGGCGAACACGGTTGTTTTCATCTATGTAGATGTCTAGAAAAATAGCTTCTTTACTTTCGTAATAGTTATAAAAAGAGCCAACTGCCACCCCAGCTTGCCTAGCAATTTCTGAAATTCCTGTCGCCTTGTAACCCTTTTTCGAAAAAACCTCATAGGCCGCTGTCTTTAAAGCTTGTTTTTTGTTCAATCTGATTTAACCTCCTTTATTTAATGAATGAATAAATTGATTTGTTCATTCACATTCTAACAAATCATGGCTAGCTTGTCAATAAGAAGGCTAAACCTATTAAATAAGTGAAAGAAACGCTAACCAAATGAACACAAAAAGGAAAATATAGGATAAGGCTGGAACTATACTTAAAAATAAGGTATGATATCAGTGGGAATGTTCTCTATATAGCATCTGTTTACTGATCTGGATTTGGGGAATAGGCTGCTAAACAGTATGAGACACTGATCCGTAGATTTGATATGAAGGGTTTTGATGCTTTGAGTAATAGCAAAGGAGGAGCGCATGCACAAGATTTTACTAGTAGAGGATGACCAAGTCATTCGGCAACAAGTTGGGAAACTACTATCTGAGTGGGGATTTGAGGTCGTTTTGGTAGAGGATTTTATGGAAGTATTGAGCCTTTTTGTTCAGTCAGAACCTCATTTGGTCCTCATGGATATTGGTCTGCCTCTTTTTAATGGTTACCACTGGTGCCAGGAGATTCGCAAGATTTCCAAGGTGCCCATCATGTTTCTCTCTTCGAGAGACCAGGCTATGGATATCGTCATGGCGATCAATATGGGAGCAGATGACTTTGTGACCAAGCCTTTTGACCAGCAGGTGCTCCTTGCCAAGGTTCAGGGCTTGTTGCGCCGTTCCTATGAATTTGGGCGAGATGAAAGTCTGCTGGAGTATGCGGGTGTGATCCTCAATACCAAGTCTATGGACCTGCACTATCAGGGGGAAGTTCTGAGTTTGACTAAGAATGAATTTCAAATTTTGCGAGTGCTGTTTGAACATGCTGGCAATATCGTGGCGCGTGATGACTTGATGAGAGAACTCTGGAATAGCGACTTTTTCATCGATGATAACACCTTGTCTGTCAACGTTGCTCGCCTGCGTAAAAAGTTGGAGGAGCAAGGTTTAGCAGGGTTTATCGAAACCAAGAAAGGGATAGGATACGGACTGAAACATGCTTGATTGGGAATCATTTTTTCTAGCCTATATGCGTTCTCGTAGTCGCATCTTTGTCTATATTTTTTCATTGGGCTTTCTCGTCCTTCTCTTTCAGTTTTTATTTGCTAGTCTAGGAACTTATTTTCTTTATTTCTTTCTGCTCAGTAGTTTTTTGACCTTCTTATTTTTGGCTTGGGATATATTTGCAGAAGCTCAGGTTTACCGTCAGGAAGTACTCTATGCTGAGAGAGACCCCAAGTCTCCTCTGGAATGTGCGCTAGCAGAAAAACTTGAAGAGCGAGAGTCTGAATTGTATCAAAAGAAGTCTGAAGCGCAAAGCAAGCTGACGGATTTGCTTGATTACTACACCTTGTGGGTTCACCAAATCAAGACCCCTATTGCGGCTAGTCGACTTTTAGTGGCAGAAGTCTCTGATCGTGAGGTCAAGCAGCAACTGGAACAGGAAATCTTTAAGATTGACTCCTATACCAATCTGGTGTTGCAGTATCTTCGTTTGGAAAGCTTCCACGATGACTTGGTATTTGAAAAGGTTCAAGTGGAGGATCTGGTGAAGGAAGTGGTTCGCAAGTATGCCCTTTTCTTTATCCAGAAGGGACTAACAGTCAATCTACATAATCTCGACAAAACCATCGTGACCGATAAGAAGTGGTTGTTGGTCGTCATTGAACAAATCCTCTCAAACAGCCTCAAATACACCAAGGAAGGTGGACTAGAGATTTATATGGAGGGTCAGGAGCTCTGTATCAAGGATACGGGGATTGGGATTAAAAACAGTGATGTACTCCGAGTCTTTGAACGTGGTTTTTCAGGCTACAATGGTCGCCTGACCCAGCAGTCATCTGGACTTGGACTCTACCTATCCAAGAAAATTTCTGAAGAACTTGGCCACCAGATTCGTATCGAGTCTGAGGTCGGGACAGGAACGACAGTAAGGATTAAATTCGCTGAAATGAAGCTCGTTATTGAGTAAAAATAAATGAGAAAAAGCCTCCGATTGGAGGCTTTTGTGCTAGGTTTTTATTTTTCAACGCGTGATCTATTTGCAATGTCAGCAAGGATAGTTTGGACAAAGTCATCAACTGAGACAGTTTGTGTTTCTTTTTGTCCATAGCGACGAACATTGACAGTTCCGTCTTCCATTTCCTTGTCGCCAACGATTAATTGGTAAGGAATCTTGCTGGTTTGTGAAGCACGGATCTTGAACTGCATTTTTTCATTACGCTCATCTACGTCTGCACGGACACCGCGGTCACGGAGTTTCTTAGCCACTTCCCAAGCGTAGTCCACGTGTTTTTCGTTAGAAACTGGGATGAGGGTCACTTGGTGAGGTGCGAGCCATGTTGGGAAGGCACCCTTGTAGTTCTCAATCAAGATAGCTGTAAAGCGTTCCATAGTTGAGATAACCCCACGGTGGATCATAACTGGACGGTGCTCTTCACCATCAGCTCCGATGTATTTGAGGTCGAAGCGTTCTGGCAATAAGAAGTCAAGCTGAATAGTAGAAAGGGTTTCTTCTTTTCCAAGGGCAGTCTTAACTTGGATATCCAATTTTGGTCCGTAGAAGGCTGCTTCACCTTCGGCTTCAAAGTAGTCAACGCCCATTTCATCAAGTGCTGCACGAAGCATAGTTTGGGCATTTTCCCACATCTCATCGTTATCAAAGTACTTGTGAGTATCTTGAGGGTCACGAAGAGAGAGACGGAAGCGGTATTCAGTCAAGTTGAAGTCTTCGTAAACATTGATAATCAACTGAAGGGCACGTTGGAATTCTTCTTGGATTTGTTCTGGAGTAACAAAGAGGTGACCATCGTTGAGAGACATTTCACGCACACGTTGAAGACCAGTAAGGGCACCAGATTTTTCGTAGCGGTGCATCATACCGATTTCAGCGATACGGATTGGCAATTCACGGTAAGAGTGAACATGGTGTTTGTAGACTTGGATGTGGTGTGGGCAGTTCATTGGACGAAGGACAAATTCTTCCCCGTCACCCATGTCCATAGTTGGGAACATGTCTTCTTGGTAATGATCCCAGTGACCAGAAGTCTTGTAAAGCTCTACTGAAGCAAGTGGTGGAGTGTAAACGTGTTGGTAGCCAGAAGCCAACTCCTTGTCCACGATATAGCGTTCCAATTCACGACGGATAGTCGCACCGTTTGGCAACCAGAATGGAAGTCCTTGTCCGACTTCTTGTGAAATCATGAAGAGGTCAAGCTCTTTACCAAGTTTACGGTGGTCACGTTCTTTAGCTTCTTCACGCATTTGAAGGTAGTTCTTCAAGTCTTTCTTATCGAACCAAGCTGTACCGTAGATACGTTGCATCATGGCATTGTCGCTATTTCCACGCCAGTAGGCACCTGCTACATGGAGAAGGTGGAAGATTTGAATCCGACCTGTAGATGGAACGTGAGGCCCACGGCAGAGATCGACATATTCACCCTGACGGTAGATGGTCAAACCACCCTCATCTTCTGAGTGCTCTTCAATCAACTCCAACTTGTACGGATCGTTTTTGAAAATTTCACGCGCCTCATCCTTGGTCACTTCCTCACGGATGGATGGGAAGTTTTCTTTGACGATTTTCTTCATTTCCTCTTCGATACGAGTCAGATCTTCATTTGAAATTTGCCCTGCTTCATTGTCCGTATCGTAGTAGAAACCGTCCTGAATGGCAGGACCAACGCCCAAGTGAATATCTGGGAAAAGACGGCGAGCCGCTTGCGCAAACAAGTGGGCTGCAGAGTGACGCAAGATATCTAAAGCATCTTCGTGGTCAGGTGTCACGATTTCAATAGCACCATCTTCAGTAATGGCACGAGTCGTATCAATCAGTTTGCCGTTGAATTTACCAGCCAAAGCTTTTTTAGCTAGGGAATTGCTGATAGATTGAGCAATTTCAAAAGTAGTAACACCAGATTCGAATTCACGAACAGCGCCATCTGGGAAAGTAATCTTAATCATGTGTTTTCTCCTTTAATATTATATTGTTTCTGTTAAGCAATTTAAAGATTCGAGCAATCTCTTCCGCAGTCTGCTTTTCTGACTGACTACCATCTGTTATGAGGCTAGGATAGCCTAATCTCACCGCTTCCTTACGAACCATTTGAGCAAAAAGAATGTCTCGCTGCATCCAGTTTTCAAAAGCTTGCTCAGGATTGGTTGTTCCCTCTAAGACATAAGGAACCCATTCTCTCTGTCTATAATGCTTTTTCTGAAAATCAGCTGTCGGAGTCAAGCATAGATAAGAGGGCACTAGGCATTCAAGCTCCTTTACCAAGTGAGGCAAAAGTCCTGCCCCCTCCACCAAGAGAGATCTATCTTGATTTTTTATCAAGTAAGATTTTACATAAGGAAAAATCTCTTCATAAAAGCGCCATTCTTCATCTGCCATCTCTTCTGGATTTCTCATCCAGATTTGTTCCGGATTTCTGTCCTGTCTAAGAAGGCAAATCGGCTGTGAATCTGCACTTGATTGACTCATCATCTCGTCTACCAAATCATCCAGTTTGATATGAAGCAGCTGATACTGTCTAGCAAGAAGTGAAGCAATTGTTGACTTCCCACTACAAGGCGATCCGCCAATCATATAAAGCACCATTCTTCCTCCTTCTGACAAAAGAAAAACGACATCCATAAAAGGACGTCGCAACGTGGTTCCACCTTCATTTATGCTCCTCAAAAAAGAGGGACACCTCAGATTGGCTCTAACGTAGCCACCGTTTTATGTTTTCATAAAAGTCAGTTGAGTAGTATCAGTTTAGGCTCTCTATGCGTTTCCAGCAACCACGCACTCTCTAGTAGAAAGGGACTAAGTGACTTGTCTCTATGCATTATTATAGCATGATTGCGAGATTTTTCAAGGATTTTGTGAAAGTTTTTTATTTTTTCCGTGCTGGAGCATATATTTAATACCTGAACCTGAAGCCATACCAAGTAGGGCAAAGAGTTCATAAGCTAGGAAATAAACGAGAATGAATTCATTGAAAGTGATGATGGTAAAGCAATAGAGAAGAGCAATACCGAGCAACCACCACAGTGAGAATTGGAAACGGTAGCTATAAAGAAGGGACACGATGAAGGTTGCCAAAGGTGAAAAGAGGATGATGTTGTAAATGTAAAGCCCTTTCAACGTATAAGGATCAGATATCAGCAGCAAAAGCAACTCATAGAGGGGCCAGTAAAAGAAGAAAATGACAAGGCAGTAGGGGATATACTTAAGATATTTCCGCATGGCAATAGTCCTCCAATCTGCAAAAATTGAGAGATGTTGAAGATCACATGATCCTAAATGAAGGGGAGCTCTCTACCTACAGTATAGCACGATTTGGAATCTCTTACAAGTTAATACAGTGAGCAGTGATAGTGATTTTTTGCAGTGTTTTCTGCTATAATACTAACAGAAGAAGTAAGAGGAAATGAGGAGAAAGAATGACGAAAATAGCAGTTCTTTCAGACATACATGGGAATACAAGCGCCTTGGAAGCTGTACTGGCTGATGCAAAAGCGGAAACGGTAGATGAGTACTGGCTTTTGGGGGATATTCTTATGCCTGGAACAGGACGTAGAAGGATTTTGAACCTCTTGGCTGATTTGCCCATCACAGTAAGAGTTCTGGGTAATTGGGAGGATAGTCTCTGGCGTGGTTTGCATCGCAAGCTAGATCTAACAAAAGCTAGTCATCGTTATCTCCTGCGCCAATGCCAGTATATCTTAGAAGAGATTAGCCCTGAAGAAATCAAAGATCTCCACAATCAACCCATGCAAGTTCATCGTCAGTTTGGTGATTTGACAGTAGGAATCACTCACCATCTCCCTGATAAAAATTGGGGTAGAGAGTTGATTCATACGGGAAAACAAGAAGATTTTGATAGATTGGTGACGGAGCCGCATGCCTCTATCGCAGTATATGGGCATATCCACCAACAGTTGCTTCGCTATGGAAGTGACGGACAGTTGATTCTTAATCCAGGATCGATTGGGCAACCCTTCTTTTTAGATGCGAGGTTGCGTAAGGACCTGCGTGCCCAGTATATGATCTTAGAGATTGATGAAGCAGGTTTGGCTGATGTTGATTTTCGTCGAGTGGATTATGATGTAGAAGCCGAATTGCAGTTGGCTAAGGATGTAAAGCTCCCCTATTTCCAAATCTACTATGAAAGTTTGGTGAATGGGATTCACCATACTCATAATCAGGAACTTCTGTATGAAATTGCTCAAGAACAGGGGCATGATGCCGAGTTGGATGCATGGTTGGATAGTGGTAATGATTGACATTACAACGTAAAAGGGTATAATGGGTATCAGATAGGATGTGAAAGGAGAAGAAGATGCAAATTTCAAGTCGATTTACGATTGCGACTCATATGTTAATCATTATTGCCATCAAGAGTCAAGAGAGCAAGGTAACCAGTGATTTTCTCGCAGCCAGTGTTGGGGTCAATCCGGTCATTATTCGCAAAACCTTGTCTCAACTCAAAAAAGCTAAACTGATATCAGTTGCGCGCGGTACCGGCGGTACCGAGATTCTCAAAGATCTAAATGAAATCACGCTTTTAGACGTATATCAAGCGGTAGAATGCCTTGGAAAAACTGGTCAATTGTTTAGTTTCCATGACAATCCCAACCCCAACTGTCCAGTAGGGGCCAATATTCATGAAGTTTTAGATCAAAAATTGCTAGATATCCAAGAAGCGATGGAAAACCAGCTTCGTCAGACGAGTCTGGCTCAGGTTGTGGCAGATGCTCAGGATAAAATGACAAAGTAAGAGGGCTAGAGTCCTCTTTTTCTATTGCTATAATTATGGTACAATGTAGTCATCAAAGGAGGAGACTATGTACTTTATCACAGGATTTTTTGTCCTACTTTTTCTCGTTTCGTTTTTTAGAGACAATCGCAGTCTCTGGAATCCAGCTCTCTTGCTTTTGTCTCTGCTCTTTTCTTATATGTCCATTGCCAATCTTTTTTACGAAGCTGGGCAGAAAGAAGTGCACATGGTTTTCTTTGCAGGGATTTTTCTCCTGCTGCCTCTTTTAGTTTTTCTAAGTGGTTTTTTCCTTATTTATAATGGATTTGTGTTATTGAAAAAAGAAGGAAAATCCAAGGCAAATTATTTGTCTCTGGGATTAGGGTGTGTGATTCTGTTCTTTTTTGTGATCATGGCAATCCGAATGAGCGATACCAAGGGCTTGTTCTACACCAATCATCTAGTGAATATTATCTTTTTCTTTTTGATTTATTCGTATTTGATTTTTGGTTTTGCCTTTGCAGGATTTCTGCTTTATTCTATTCTGTATCTTTTCATTCCTAAGAAAAAATATTATGATTTTATCATCATTCACGGAGCAGGCTTGTTGAATGGAGAAAAAGTGACCCCCTTACTGAAGAGTCGCATTGACAAGGCAGTAGAAGCTTATCACCAGTCTCTCAATCCCAATGTTAAAATCATCGCAAGTGGTGGTCAAGGTGGGGATGAGAAGATTTCTGAATCTCGGGCAATTTGTAATTATTTGCTGGAAGAAACGGATGTTCCGAGAGAAGCGATTCTCCTAGAGGAAGACTCAACGACGACTTATGAGAATCTTCTCTTCTCAAAAGAATTGGGAGAGAAGCTGGTGACCAGTCCACGTTTTCTCTTTGTGACCAATGATTACCATGTTTTTCGTACCAGTACCTATGCTCGCCGTATTGGGATGAAGGGAGATGGTCTTGGTTGCCGTACAGCCGCCTACTATATCCCATCGGCCTTTATTAGAGAATATATTGCTCTATGTGTGAAGATGAGATGGCTTTTTATCGCCTTCTATACTTTATTAATTTTAGCTCTGATTTTCTCCTATAGAGGTGTTCTATGGTAATATGTAAAATTCATATTGTAATTCTTGTTAGAATCTCTAAAAAATCTTGTAGTAACCCTAAGGGAAAAATTGTCACTAGTAATGAAAGAGCAGGGTAAGTGATTGTGAGTGCGGTTTTTGGAACGGCTTTATGATTGCTCGTCAATCAATTGAACAATTTCTAACCTAGTTGCAGATTTTCAGAGAGAGTCAAAAATAGGCAACTGAATATGAGTAGACTAGAATTTTACAGTCAACAACAAATAAAAATGTGAACAGCAACAGAGGTTCACATTTTCTTTTTGGTTTATGGCAAAATGGCTTTTAGTTCCTTCAGGATAGTTTGCAAGGTTACGACCGCTTGTTCTCCTTGTTGTGGTTGGTAGAGTAGTAGGAAATAGTCGCGAATAGTTTCTTCAAATTGCTTAGGTAGGAGAGTACAATTGGCCTTTGAGTACTCCAGCATCCGTTTTTCACCAGGATGGGTTTGCTCATTGAGCGCAAATAGCAAGTCAAAGTAGGAAGCAAAAAATTCACTTGAACGATGATTCATACTGAGAAGATCTTGGCGTTTGATAGCTTTTTCTATTTGGACAGAGAAGGCAGGCATGGCCTGATCCAGCAAAAGGAGTTGCCTTTCAATGATATGCTTTTTGAGTTCCTGTGGATAGGGAATCTGGTAAGTTCTTTGGAGCGAAGCATAGTGTCCATTCGGATCGTATAGAATCTTGCTGTGGAGTAGATTGTGCCACATACAGGTTGTATAAGAGTTTTGGGCTTGATGCTGAAAAACAGTTGAGTTTAGTTCTTGTTCAAACGACTCCAGCGAACGATAAATCAACTCGATTTGGATACCGTTGTTTAGTACACAGTCGTCCTCTAATTCCCAAAACTGGTTTCCAATTTCCATATAGGAGCAATAGTTGCTAAGAATGATTTGACGAGTTTTTTCGTCAATAGGTGAGTTAAGATAGACATAGACATCATAGTCAGAATTTTGATCGTAGTCTTGTCCTGCACGTGAACCACCAAGAGCGATAGCTTCTACTTGTTTCAGTTGAGAAAATTCTTTGCAAAGTTCTTGAATCATTACTTTTCTCCTTTTTTATTTTACGATTTTAAATGTGTTGTTAATTCCAGTAAATTACCTTCGGGATCAGATACAACTGCTTCATAGTACCCATCACCAGTTGTTCTTGGACCGGATTGAATAGAAAAACCATCTTCTTCAAAGCGTTTTGCAAATGTATCAACATCCACTTTGTCTCCTACAGCAATAGCTAAATGGTAAAATCCAAAACTATTTTTATTCTTTTCTACAATATCTGGGCGATGACAAAGTTCTAGACGTGCACCATTTTTAAAATTCAAAAAGTAAGATGAGAATTCCGTTTTAGGATTATAATATTTTTTCGTTGCAACGGCATTAAAGTATTTCTCATAAAAAGATTTCATTTTTTCTAAGTCATTTACCCAAACACCTACGTGTTCAATAGAGATTGTCATTGTGTTATCCTTTCTTGTTAAGTTATAGCTATCTTTGATAAAATATCAAACGATAAGGTAAAATGGAATAAAGAGTGAAGTCAATACATCCGAAGTGCTTTTTTCAATTTTTCCCTTTGTAGAGAATATGTTCTATCGAGTATCTTCTTTGAACCATAAAAAGCAAAGAAATCACGACAATGTCCACGACAATAAAATCTTAAAGGGAACTAGTGCTTGTTCAAGAGTATAGTGGTATTTCCCGTCAGATTGATAATCCTTTTCCTAGATACTAGCAGATACCGCCAATGCAATTTTTCTATCTTCTAATTTATCTCCTCCATTTTTACCATAGAACTAACTGCAAATTAATATAGCGTCTATCCATTTTTAATAACGACGGACTAGAAGAATCAAATATAGGAGATTGAAAAACTAAGTTTTAATGTGATTCAACTAATGTTTACTCTCTTTATATAATTCGTGAATTGTATATTCTTCTGTAGATTTCCTTATTCCAAGGTCTATTAATAATTGAATGTTCCATTTATATTCTCCACTAATTATTGACATGGTGTAGTCAAAACCACTTTTTCTAGGTGAAATACCTATTTTTCCACCGATTCATAAGCCAATTGACTGTTAAAAAGTTCTTATCAATATTTTTCTACACTATTAATTATTTTCAGCCCACTCATGCATGATAAACATCAGGAATAGAAAGAACAAAAGATAGGACGGATAAACTGAAATATTGGTGACATCACTTAGGATTCCAAAAAGTTTCGGCATAAAGGCGGAACCGATATAGGCAGAAGCCATCTGAATGCCGATTAAACTCTGACTATTTTCCCTTCCAAAACGCTCTGGAGTAGAATGGATAATGCTCGGATAAATCGGTGCACAACCAAGGCCGATAGTAGCAAGTCCTATTAAGGCAATTGTATAATGAAAGCTAAAGGTAAGGAGAATCAGACCTATGAAGATTACAATGAACCCTAAGCGAATCATATTTTTATCTTCAAGTTTTTCTGCAATAAAACCAGAGATTGCTCTGCCACCAGTGATTCCTATGTAAAATATTGAAGCGAAGGATGTTGCCGTTTCTGCCGGAATATCTTTGACCACATTCAACCAACTAGCTGCCCAAAGTCCGGTCGTCTGTTCAAGAGCGCAGTATCCAAAAAAACAAAGCAAAATTTGAGGGGCACCTTGAAGTTTTAAGGCTTGGGAGATTGAAAGAATATCACTATTATATTCTAACTTCATCCCTTGTTCTTTTGCAGTCCATAAGGGTAAAGAAATAAATATAATAGTTGTTAATATAACCTGTATGATTCCAATTATTCTGTAACCGACAGGCCAGTCGTAACCACTTGACAAAATCATTCCCATGATATAAGGACCGATAGAAGCCCCTATCCCCCACATACAATGTAGCCAAGATAGATGCTTAGAAGAAAAATGCAATGCTACATAGTTATTCAGTGCACTATCAACTGCTCCTGCACCAAGACCATAGGGGATAGCCCATAGGCACAGCTGCCAATATTCTTGACAAAAAGAGAAACCAAATAGGGACAAAGCGGTTAACCCTACCGAAACTGCTGTCACTCTAGCTGTAGAAAATTTATGAATTACTCTATCTGCATTTAAAGAAGAAATTATTGTACAAACAGAAATAATCAGAAAGATGGAGCCTGCCCCGGTAATAGTTGAATTTAAGCTACGATACATATTTGGCCAAGCGCTTCCTAAAATAGCATCAGGTAAGCCTAAACTAATAAAGGCCAGATAGATAACCGCTAACAACAACGAAATCATTTGGTTCTCCTTGTCAGATTGCTCTTCTTTTGATTTCTAGAATCTTGTTTTTTCCAATTGATTGAACTCCGTTCAGTATGAACGGGTCTATCTCAGTCAATCTTTCAAGGATTGGTTGGAATTCTTTAGGAAGACAGGTGTCAGGAATTTCTATATTTTCTTGTAAAGATGGACAATAATATGCAATAGCATCTGGAGCAATGACTGATGTTAATGCTGTTATCTGATTTAACAAAAGAAATGTGAAGTCATTTGAACGTGATTGGCGATCTGCAGGTTTATATCCATTCATGAGATAGCCAACTTCCCCTGCAAAACCATTTCTTCCACGATGTAATCTTTTGTTGATGATAATACCAGAACCAGCAAAATCTGTATCTGGCTGATAAAGAAGAGCCAATGTTCTAAATTCTGGGTGAACACTACAATAACCAAGAGAAGCAACATTAACATCATTCTCTAAAACAATGGGTATCGTTGTAAGGGATGAAAGTGACGTTAGAAGATTTTTTTGATTGATCTGTTCAAAATCAGAATAGATAATTTCTCCTTGTTCTCCAATAATACCAGGAAAACTAAGCACTAATACCTGAATCAGTGGATCACTAGTAATTAGTTTTTTTACTACATTGTAAATTTCATCTAATGTCCCTGTGGAACTTACTAAAATTTGTTCATAAACTGAATGTCCTCCCAGATTAAATGAGTTTGCACGTATTTTGTACTGAGAAAAGATGTGACTAAGAATAATAGTTCCAATATGGATATAATCTTCTCTCAATTGATATAATTTTGACTTTCTGCCACCAGTTGACCTGGCATTTCCTACAAATTCAATCTCTTCACTATTCTCTAATATTTGCAAGATATTGGTAGTTCCTGCCAGAGAAATCCCTGTTTGACTGGATAACTGATTCTTGGTCCATGTTCCTCCTTGATAAAAACAGGATCGTACTTTGTGAATATTCTCTTGCTTTAAATCAATTATTTTTGCCATCTCTCTACCTTTCGACACGTTTTGTCAAAAGTATTGTAGCATATTATATTTTTGTTTGCAATAAGATATTTTTAAAAATCTTAGTTTCGCTTTCCTGATTTTAGGAGTGTTCTCTCTTATAGGAGAGAATAATGCTGTTTTTGATTCATGGCATCAATGTGCTTATGAATTTTTTAATCCTCAATTTTGTTTGTAGTCACATATTTTCTAGAGAGAGTAGTTAATGAATAAGCACCACTTACAAAAAAGTTAGGGTTAAGGTGTCTAAGATTCTTAGTTTTGGGATGAGTGGTACATATTTTTATGAGCATTTTATTATGATGGTAAATGGATGTAGTCTGCACTTGTATTATTTAGGATAAGTGGTATAATTAGTTATACAAATCATACCATAAAGGGGGTAATAGTTGTGAAAGCACCAAAAGGTAAATATGCTTGGACGGCTACAGTTGGAGAAAAAGGTCAAATAGTAATACCAAAACAGGCGCGCGATGTCTTTAATATCAAACCTGGCGATACGATTCTGCTTCTTGGTGATGAAAAGCGTGGAATTGCCATACCGCCGAAGGGAGCCTTTGCTCACTTGATGGAAATTGCTTTTGAAGAGAAAGAGGATGAATGATATGGGATGTGTTCTGGAGATAAATAATCTGACAAAAAAATATTCGGCTTTTGAACTAAAATCGATTAGCTTTCAGATTAAGGCCGGTGAAGTTATGGGATTTATCGGCAGGAATGGAGCAGGCAAGACTACAGCGATTAAATCCATTCTAAATCTTGTCCACCCTGATGCAGGGAATGTCCGTATTCTTGGAATGGATTATCTGGATAATGAAGATGAAATCAAACAACGAATTGGTTATGCAGTGGGAGGAACCAATTATTATAAAAGAAAAAAATTAAAGGATATTGTCGCCATTACTCGTATTTTTTATGATAACTGGGATGATGAATCCTATCGTCATTATCTTGATGCATTTAAACTTGATGAAAATAAGAAAATTATGGAACTGTCTGAGGGGATGAAAGTAAAATTCTACCTTACTTTAGCTCTTTCTCATCAGGCTAGGCTTTTGATTTTGGATGAGCCAACAAGCGGCCTTGACCCAGTATCCAGAGATGAGATTAATGAGATTTTCCGAAAACTCGCTGAAAAAGGTGTGGCAATCTTGTTTTCTACTCATATTACTAGTGATTTGGAGAAATGTGCAGATACGGTTACTTACATCAAAAATGGAGAATTGCTTTTATCAACCAATAAAGAAGACTTTATTCGCCATTTCACAGGGGAAATAGGTGGTGCGCCAACACTGGAAGACATTATGGTGCATATCGAAAGAGAAGAGGTGAATTTGTGATGAGAAAACTTCTCTATAAAGAAATGAGATTGTCAGCAAATCCTTTGAGTTATTGGTTTATAATTTTTTCAGCTATGACGATGATTCCAAGGTATCCTATTCTTGTAGGTTCCTTTTTTATCTGTCTGGGTATATTTTATACCTACCAGCAGGTTCGGGAATGCGATGATATTACCTACACGGTCATGTTGCCGGTCAGGAAACAGGATGTGGTGACAGCTAAGTATCTATTTGTACTGCTCATCGAATTAGTGGCATTTGTCTTATGCGCATTGCTAACAATTATTAGGATGAAAACTTTAGGAGATACCGCACCGTATGTGACAAATCAATTGATGAATGCAAATGCGGCTTATCTTGGATATATAATGCTTGTATTTGCAACTTTTAACAGTGTTTTTCTAGCAGGCTTTTTTAAAACAGCTTACAAGATTGGGAAGCCTTTTATCCTATTCTGCGCAGTCGCAACTGTCATAATATTCATGGGAGAGATATTACATCATATTCCTGGATTAGAAAGCCTAAATGATCCTGCAAATTTAAGCATACCACAGGTTGTGATATTGCTGATTGGTATTGTTATGTTCAAGTTATGTACCTGGTTTTCTTATCAAAAAGCAGTTAAGGATTTCGAAAAACTTGATTTATGATTGTTAGGGGAATTACGAATTAGATAATCTGTGAAATGTCTGAGTGTCAATCATTTTCGGTTGGCACATGGAGTACTTATTTTTCCTTTTTTGACAAAATCATATTCTAGCAGTAGAATATATAGAGAAAAATAAATATCAGAGGAGGAAGTTGCCCATGGTTTTTGACTTTAAGAAAGAATTTAAGGAGTTTTATCCAACTAAGACGAATCCGATGATTGTTAAGATTCCCAAAATGAATTTTTTAGCAGTTCTAGGTAAAGGAAATCCTAATGAAGAAGGTGGCGAGTATAAGCAAGCCATTAACTTACTTTACCCACTTGCCTATACTATCAAGATGAGTAAAAATACAGATTACCGAATGAATGGCTACTTTGATTTCGTTGTGCCACCATTAGAAGGTTTTTGGTGGCAGGAAGGTATTAAAGGTGTTGATTATGAACGTAAAAGCGAATTTCGATTTATCTCTCTCCTTCGTCTGCCGGATTTCGTAAGTAAAGAAAATTTTGACTGGGCTATCCAGCAAGCGACAACTAAGAAAAAAATGGATTTTTCCAACGTGGAATACTTTACTTATGACGAAGGTCTATGTGTTCAATGTTTGCATGTCGGGTCTTATAATGATGAGCCTATAACAGTTGAACGAATGCATGCTTATATGGAAAATGAAGGCTATCAACTGGATATTACAGATGAACGTATGCACCATGAAATCTATATCAGCGATTTTCGTAAAACAGAGCCTGCCAAACTGAAAACTATTCTCAGACATCCGATTAAAAAGAAATAGGGAGAATAAAAAATGGTTATCAAGACATCCTTGACAGAGGAGTTAATCCTCGGTATATTGGCAGAGCAACCGCATCATGGCTATCAGATTGAAAAACTTATTGTTGATAGAGGCATGAGAAAATGGACAGACGTAGGTTTTTCTTCAATTTATTATGTACTTGAAAAATTGGAGAAGAAAGGTCTGGCAAAGAGTGTACCGGCAAAGGGAAAAGATAAAAAAGAGTACAGCATTACAAAGCTGGGGTTAACAATTTTAATTGAAAAAACACGTCAGCGATTAGTAGAACGACAGCCGGCGAACTCACATTTTATGACTGCATTGGCAAATAGTCAGAATATGTCCTCTAAAGAATTATTGCAGGCTCTTACGGAACGAAAATATATTTTGGAAAAGGATTTGCAAGTCTTGAAGAATCAACAAGCAGGAGGACGTAGCCTGCCAAGGTCTACCAAACAGTTATTCAGTTTGGGTTTAACCATGCTCCAAGCAGAGCTAAATTGGTTAGAGTCTGAAATTCAAACTTTACAATCACAGTGAAATCCCAAAAAATTTTCAGAGGAGATGGTATATGAAGTTAGATATAAAACCGTTCATAGGATAGCATTGTGAATCTACCGCAACAGGAACTCTCTTGAATCAGCTTGGTGTTGAATTAAGTGAGCCGATGTTATTTGGTTTGGGAGAAGGTCTGGAATTTACTCTTTGGAATATGAAATCCATGAATATGCCGTTTATAGGTGGGAGAATTAAATCTGATTTAGAGATATTTTAATAATTGATAATTACAGATTAAAATTTGGAGAGGACGTGAGATTACAATGTGTAAAGAATGTTATGTTGATCAAAGTAGAGTGACGCCACTTTTAAATCCCTTGGAATGCTTAAAAAATCATACACAATATATTTGCGGAACTTGTGGTCGGTGTATTTGTATCGAGTACGATTCAAATCGTGGATTGCAACGGTGGAATTTTCCGTTTAAGTCATTAGAAATTGCAAAGCTATATTTAAGAACTGCCGATTACACAGAAAAAAAGCCATGTGGTATTTATGAATTAAAAAGTGAGAATGGTAGAATTTCTTATAAAATTTTTGCTAGCAATGAAGATTTGAAATTATATCTAAAAAAGAATAAAGGAAAAACTTGTGAAAAAATGGGGCCTGTTTTTTCAGTTGAAGAATATCAGGAATTTCCCAATACACAGGTGAGAAGATTGACCTCTGGTGAAATACAAAAATATGTGTCAGAAAGATAAAAAAGATTATGGAAGTGATTCGGTGGAAAACCTCAGTTATCTATATACATGGTAAGGGTGGAAGTATAGAGGAGACAAATCATTATCAATCTATTTTTAGAGAAAATGACGTTATCGGTTTTGACTATAAATCACAAACTCCTTGGGAAGCGGAGATAGAATTTCCAATACTATATGATAGGTGTGCTAAATCGTATGATTCTGTTATTTTAATTGCAAATAGCATCGGTGCTTATTTTGCAATGCTATCTTTGGATGAAAAGAATATTTCTCATGCCTTATTTATTTCCCCTATTGTAGATATGGAGAAACTGATAATGGATATGATGAAGTGGTTAAATATTACAGAAGATGAGTTAAAAAGTAAGAAAGAGGTTGAAACAGAATTTGGTGAGACATTGTCTTGGGAGTATTTATCTTATGTGAAAAATCATCCCATTAGGTGGAGTGTTCCCACTTCTATCTTATACGGTGAAAAAGATAATTTAACTTTTCAAGAAACCATAACGAAGTTTGCAGAGCAAATTGGAGCAACTCTTACAATCATGAAGAATGGAGAGCATTGGTTTCATACAGATGAGCAATTAAAATTTTTAGACACATGGGTTAGAAAATCAACTTAATAAATTCGTATTAATTTTTGATAACAAGAGGTAAAATTTATGAAAACAATATATAAAGAAGATATCGTACAGGGATTAGCAGAACTTGGCCTGAAACAAGGGGATGTTGTCATTGTCCATACATCTTTAAAAAGTATTGGATATGTATGTGGCGGAGCACAGGCTGTGATAGAAGCTCTAATTGAAGTCGTTACTTCTGAAGGTACCATTGTGATGCCAACACAGTCATGGAAAAATCTAGATCCGGAAACAGGTGTGCACTGGAATGCAGAGGAGTCAGACTGGGATAAGATTAGAGAGAATTGGCCAGCATATGATAAACAGATAACGCCAACAAATACGATGGGAGCTGTTGCAGAAATGTTCCGTCAATGGCCGGGGAGCATCAGAACAGGGCATCCAGCAAGATCAATTTGTGCATGGGGAAAACATGCTGAATATATTACAGCGGAACATACTCTTTCAAATATATTTGGTGAGGGTTCACCTATCGAAAAACTCTATGAACTTGACGCTAAAGTACTGTTGTTAGGGGTTGGATATGATAAAAACACTTCCATACACTTAGCGGATGTCCGTGCAGAGTATCCTGGGAAACATGACTGTATTGAACACAGTGCCATACTTGAAGATGGTGTTCGTATATGGAAAGCGTATAATACCTTATTCGTTGATGGAGAAGATTTTGAGGACATAGGAAGCGCCTTTGAGGAAAATGGCCTTGCAAAGATAGGAAAAATCGGCAATGCCGATTCTAGATTGATGCAACAACGTGAACTAGTAGATTTTGCTGTCTCTTGGATTGAAAAACATCGTAGATGAATTGAATTTTAACTATTGTAAAGAAATCAATAGACACTAGCCAAACTTTAGTAGAAATAGGTTGATAATTCCCATTTTATCAGATAAACCTAGGATTTATAAAAGGAAATAACTAATGAAATCGTATCAAGATATAAATAAAGAAACTATTGATGGATGGGTTGAAGAAGGTTGGGAATGGAGTAAGCCGATTTCACATGATGAGTATATTAGCGCAAAAAACGGAGATTGGAATGTTTTTCTTACTCCGACGGTTCCTGTTCCACATGAGTGGCTCGGAGACTTAAAAGGAAAGAAAATCTTAGGTTTAGCATCGGGTGGTGGGCAGCAAATGCCTATATTTAACGCATTAGGTGCAGAATGCACTGTGCTTGATAATTCTCCAAAGCAAATAGAAAGTGAATTTTTAATTGCTGAAAGAGAAGGCTATACTATTAAAGCGATTGAAGGCGATATGACAAAAGCTTTGCCTTTTGAGGATGAAACCTTTGATATAGTCTTTCATCCGGTTTCAAACTGTTATGTTGAAGATGTGGAGCCCATTTTTAATGAGGCGTATAGGGTTCTGAAAAAGGGTGGAATTTTTCTAGCAGGATTAAACAATGAAATAAATTACATTGTAGATAATGAAGAAAAAGAAATTATTTGGAAAATGCCTTTTAATTCATTAAAAGATAAAGCAGCCAAAGATTTTATGATAAAAGAAAATGCTGGCATGCAATTCTCTCACAATATGACAGAGCAAATAGGCGGGCAGTTAAAGGCAGGGTTCACTCTACTTGACATATATGAAGATACAAATGGTTTTGGTAGACTGCATGAACTGAATATTAAAACATATATTGCAACAAAATCAGTTAAATGATAGAGTTAGATTATAGTAAAATTGAGAGAAAATGAATCAAGATTGACCAGTACACACAAGAAAGTATCTCTAATCATAAAAAAGAAATGTGAACATTTATTTTGTTCACATTTCTTTTTTTATTCTGCTGCTTGTTGCCAACGTTTAGCGAGCATGCGAGACAGGCTAGAGATTGATAGGTTAAAGCTGAAGTAGATGAGGGCAATCAGGATGTAAAGGCTAAAGACCTGCTCTGGTTCGAAATAGCGTCCCATGAGAATTTGGCTGGCGCCAAAGAGTTCTTGTAGGGCGATAACAGAGTAGAGGAGACTGGTATCCTTGATCACAGTTACAAATTGTGAAATGATAGCTGGCAGCATTTTACGGATCGCTTGTGGGAGGATGATATGGTAGAGGATTTGCACAGAGGTAAATCCTTGCGACATTCCTGCTTCGTACTGGCCCTTGTCCACGGCATTGAGACCACCACGGATAATCTCAGCCAAGGCTGCTGAGGTAAAGAGGGTAAAGGCAGTAATACCAGCTGGTGTGGACTTCATCTTAAACACCAAAAAGATGGTGAAAATCCAGAGGAGGTTGGGAACGTTACGTACAAACTCGATATAAATGCTGGAGATGATCCGTAAAACAGGATTTTTTCCATTTCTCATGACGGCTAGCACTGTTCCGATAAGGGTAGAGAGGACGATAGCGATCAGAGAAATATAGAGGGTCAAGCCAAATCCTTTAAAGATAAAGACTAGGTTATCTGGGGTCAAAACTTCTAAAATAGATTCCATAGTAACCTCCTAAAGTGAATAGGCTTTTTTGTTGGCTTGCTCCATCTTGCGGCCAAACTGAGCAACAGGGAAGCATAGGGCAAAGTAGAGAAGAGCAGCGCCTAAAAAGGCTGGAATATAATTTCCGTTGAGAGCCGACCAAGACTTAGTCACAAACATCAAGTCCACTCCAGAGATAATGGCAACTGTAGAGGTGTTCTTGATGAGGTTAACGATTTGGTTGGTCAAAGGTGGGAGAATGATACGGAAGGCCTGAGGCAAGATAATCAAGCGCATGGCACTGATATAAGTAAAACCTTGCGACAGGGCGGCCTCCATCTGACCGCTAGGAATAGACTGAATCCCTGAACGAATAACCTCCGCAATATAGGCGCCATGATAGAGTCCCACACAAAGTACAGCTGTCCAATAAATGGGAATCATGATGGTATGGCCACTGATAAGAGGCAAACCATAAAAGACGATGACAAACTGCACCAAGAGGGGAGTATTTTGGTAAAATTCGACAAAGATACGAGCCAAAACACGCAAGAATGGGCGTTTGCTGGTTGACATGGCCCCGAAGAAGATGCCCAAAACCATAGCGAGGATAAAGGAACCAACCGCTAGGGCAAGGGTGAAGAGGAAACCATTGAAAAATTGTCCAAAATCCTGAAAATAGGCTGTCCAAGATGATAAATCTGTCATGGGGTGTCCTCCTTAATCTGCTGTGTGGCTAGATGGTTTGAGCTTGTAACGGTCATAGAGTTTTTGAAGACTGCCGTCCTTGCTCCATTTAGTGACCAAGTTATCAAGATAATCGTTTAGCTCCGTGTTCGATTTCTTGGTGACGATACCGTAGTCAGATGGCTTAAAACTATCATCTAGCAGTTCTGTCCGTTTGCTGATGTAGCCAGATAGGATAGAGCGGTCAACAGAGAATGCGTCAATACGATGGGCATGAAGCGAAGTAATCAACTCTGGATAAGAACCAAGTTCTACAAATTTAAAGGTCAAGCCTTTCTTTTTACCCAGTTCGGTAATCAAGCGTTGAGTAATGGAACCTTGGGCAACCCCGATGGTTTTGCCGTTTAGATCCTCAATGCTTTTGATGTTGGCAGATTTATTGACCAAAAATCCAGAAGCATCCGTATAGTAGGGACTGGTGAAGTTGTAGAGTTTTTTACGCTCGTCTGTGATAGTGAAAGTCGCGATATCCAAATCGACCTGTTCATTGTCCAAAAGGGGGCCACGGGTTTGAGCGGTAACAGGAACGTAGCGAACCTTGACCTTGAGTTCGTCTGCAATCATCTTGGCCAAGTCCGTTTCGATACCAGAATAAGTCCCTGTCTTGGGATCCTTGTAGCCAAAATTGGGAACGTCTTGTTTCACACCGACAACCAGCTCGCCTCTCTTTTGAATGTCTGCGACGCTGGTGTCGGCAAGAACTGGCTTAGCTAGGGCAAGGCCGAAAAGGCTAATCAATAATGCGGATAAAAAGAATTTCTTTTTCATAGGCGCCTCCTTATTTGACTTTGTCACTTTCGTGGTTAATAATTTTGCTGAGAAATTGTTGGGCACGAGGTTCGCTTGGATTGTCAAAAAAGTCATCGACATCTGTCGTATCAACCAAAACTTCCCCGTCAGCCATAAAGATAATGCGGTCAGCAACTTCACGGGCAAAGCCCATTTCGTGGGTAACGATGATCATATTCATCCCGTCATGTGCCAGTTTTTGCATAACTGCTAGAACATCTCCGATAGTCTCAGGATCAAGAGCAGATGTTGGCTCATCAAAGAGGAGGAGTTCCGGATGCATGGCAAGACCACGTGCGATGGCAATTCTCTGTTTTTGTCCACCAGACAGCATAGCTGGATAGGAATCTTTCTTGTCCCACATATTTACAAATTCCAGATATTTTTGGGCTGTTTTTTCAGCTTCTTTTTTATCAATTCCTAGAACTTTTACGGGTGCAAGTGTTACATTTTCTAACACTTTTTTGTGTGGATAAAGGTTAAAATGCTGGAAAACCATACCTACTTCCTTACGAAGAGGAACTAAATCTTTCTGACTGGCACCTGCTACTTGGTGTCCATTGACTAGAAGACTTCCCTTGTCAACAGCCTCTAAACCATTGATGGTACGGATAAGAGTGGACTTTCCAGAACCAGAAGGTCCAAGCAGGACAACAACTTGTCCTTTTTCAAAACGGAGATTGATGTCGCGGAGTGCGTGGTAGTCTCCGTAATATTTTTCGACGTGTTTAAATTCTACTAAAGCCATGAGAGATCTCCTTTGTGTTAGATTTTATAACATGATTCTACAACAAAAGAATGTTCTTGTCAAATCATATCTGAAAAAAATTCACTAAAATTTTATAAAAAAGCAATCTGGATAGAGAAAATGTCTAAATCATGTTATAATGAAACGATAGAATTCTTAGAAAGAGTGGATGTTTTTTTGATAACTCCTACTTATGAATGGCAGTTTGCCCCGCAGGTTGAAGATGCGGATTTTACAAAGATAGCCAAGAAGGCTGGACTGGGTCCTGAGGTGGCTCGGTTATTATTTGAAAGAGGGATTCAGGATAAAGAAAGTCTAAAGAAGTTTTTAGAACCTTCTTTAGAGGACTTATATGACCCCTATCTGCTCCATGATATGGACAAGGCAGTGGAACGGATTCGTCAGGCTATTGAAGAAGGGGAAAATATTCTCATCTATGGAGACTACGATGCGGATGGCATGACTTCAGCTTCTATTGTTAAGGAAAGTTTGGAACAGCTTGGCGCTGAATGCCGTGTTTATTTGCCCAATCGTTTTACCGATGGCTATGGACCAAATGCCAGTGTCTATAAATACTTTATCGAGCAAGAGGGAATTTCCTTGATTGTGACAGTGGACAATGGGGTTGCAGGTCACGAAGCCATTGAATTGGCCCAGTCTATGGGAGTGGATGTCATTGTGACTGACCACCATTCCATGCCAGAAACCCTTCCTGATGCCTATGCGATTGTTCACCCTGAACATCCAGATGCGGACTATCCTTTCAAATATCTGGCTGGTTGCGGAGTGGCCTTTAAGCTAGTTTGTGCCCTTTTAGAGGAAGTACAAGTGGAGCTACTCGATTTGGTCGCCATCGGAACTATTGCAGATATGGTGAGCTTGACAGATGAAAACCGTATCTTGGTTCAGTATGGTCTGGAAATGCTGGGGCATACTCAGCGCATCGGTCTGCAAGAAATGCTGGACATGGCTGGGATTGCTGCGAATGAAGTGACGGAAGAAACGGTTGGTTTCCAGATTGCCCCTCGTTTAAATGCCTTAGGGCGATTGGATGATCCCAATCCTGCCATTGATTTGCTGACTGGATTTGACGACGAGGAAGCTCATGAGATTGCCCTCATGATTCACCAGAAAAACGAAGAGCGCAAGGAAATCGTTCAGTCAATCTATGAAGAAGCTAAGACCATGGTGGATCCTGAGAAGAAGGTCCAGGTTTTGGCCAAGGAAGGATGGAATCCTGGAGTTCTGGGTATCGTGGCTGGGCGCTTGCTAGAGGAATTGGGGCAGACAGTCATCGTTCTTAATATAGAAGATGGTCGTGCCAAGGGCAGTGCTCGCAGTGTGGAAGCGGTCGATATTTTTGAAGCTCTGGATCCCCATCGAGATCTCTTCATCGCATTCGGTGGCCATGCTGGTGCAGCAGGAATGACGGTGGAAGTTGAGAAACTCTCAGATTTATCTCAGGTCTTGGAAGACTATATCCGTGAAAAAGGCGCAGATGCGGGTGGTAAGAACAAGTTAAACCTAGATGAAGAGCTGGATTTGGAGACTTTGAGTCTTGAAACAGTCAAGAATTTTGAGCGCTTGGCACCCTTTGGAATGGACAATCAAAAACCTGTCTTTTATATCAAGGATCTTCATGTCGAAAGTGCCAGAACCATGGGAGCAGGCAATGCCCATCTCAAACTAAAAATTTCTAAGGGTGAAGCGAGTTTTGAAGTAGTGGCCTTTGGCCAAGGCAGATGGGCGACAGAGTTTGCTCAAACAAAAAATCTTGAATTGGCAGTCACCTTGTCTGTTAATCAATGGAATGGCCAAACTGCCCTCCAGTTGATGATGGTGGATGCGCGTGTGGAAGGCGTTCAACTCTTTAACATTCGTGGGAAGAATGCAGTCTTGCCAGAAGGGGTTCCAGTCTTGGATTTTGCTGGAGAGTTGCCAGATTTAGCGACTAGTGATGCTGTGGTTGTGAAAACCATTCCTGAGGATATTACACTGCTTAAGGCCATTTTTCAAGAACAGCATTTCTCTGCTGTCTATTTCAAAAACGACATTGACAAGGCCTACTATCTGACAGGTTATGGGACTAGAGAACAGTTTGCCAAATTGTACAAGACCATTTACCAGTTTCCAGAGTTTGATATTCGTTATAAGCTCAAGGATTTAGCGGCTTATCTCAATATCCAACAAATCTTGCTGGTCAAGATGATCCAAGTATTTGAAGAGCTGGACTTTGTGACGATCAAAGATGGTGTCATGACAGTTAATAAAGAAGCGCCAAAAAGGGAAATTACTGAAAGTCAGATTTACCAAAATCTCAAACAGACCGTTAAAGACCAAGAAATGATGGCGCTGGGTACGGTGCAGGAAATTTATGATTTTTTGATGGAAGAAAACTAAAGAATAGGAAGGAGTTGGGCAACCAGCTCTTTTTTGAAAACAAATCTTCGTTTTGAAAATCATCAAAAAAATGGTATAATGGTAGGAAAAGATTCGGCTGAAAGTTTTAGAACTTTTAGAATAAGAGGGTGAACCCACCCTATAATCAAGATAAATTAAGTTTCGGAGGGAAAATGAGTAATATCAGTTTAACAACACTTGGTGGTGTGCGTGAAAACGGAAAAAATATGTACATTGCTGAGATCGGCAATTCGATTTTTGTTTTAGATGCGGGGCTTAAATACCCTGAAAATGAACAACTTGGGGTTGATGTCGTCATTCCCAATATGGACTACCTTTTTGAAAATAGCGACCGTATCGCAGGGGTCTTCTTGACCCATGGACATGCGGATGCCATTGGAGCTCTGCCTTACCTTTTGGCAGAGGCTAAGGTGCCTGTATTTGGCTCTGAGTTGACCATCGAGTTGGCAAAACTCTTTGTCAAAGGAAATGATACGGTTAAGAAATTCAATGACTTCCATGTCATTGATGAAAATACGGAGATTGACTTTGGAGGAACTGTAGTTTCCTTCTTCCGTACAACTCACTCCATCCCAGAAAGTTTGGGAGTCGTCTTGAAAACTCCAAAAGGCAGCATTGTTTATACAGGTGACTTCAAGTTTGACCAGACAGCTAGTAAATCCTATGCGACGGATTTTGCCCGTTTGGCAGAAATTGGTCGTGAGGGTGTCTTGGCGCTTCTCAGTGATTCTGCGAATGCGGACAGCAATATCCAGGTGGCGAGCGAGAGTGAAGTTGGAGAGGAAATTACCCAGACCATTGCGGACTGGGAAGGTCGTATCATCGTTGCAGCTGTTGCCAGCAACCTCTCTCGTATCCAGCAGGTCTTTGATGCTGCAGCGGACACAGGTCGTCGAGTTGTTCTGACTGGTTTTGATGTTGAAAATATCGTCCGAACAGCGATTCGTCTCAAAAAATTGTCTTTGGCCAATGAAAGTCTCTTAATCAAACCCAAAGAAATGTCTCGTTTTGAAGACCGTGAGTTGATTATCCTTGAGACTGGTCGTATGGGTGAGCCTATCAATGGACTTCGTAAGATGTCCATCGGCCGCCACCGCTATGTGGAAATCAAAGATGGGGACTTGGTCTATATCGTAACGACTCCATCTATCGCCAAAGAAGCTGTCATGGCGCGTGTGGAAAATATGATCTACCAAGCTGGTGGTGTAGTGAAACTCATTACCCAAAGCTTGCGAGTATCAGGACACGGGAATGCGCGTGATTTACAGTTGATGATCAATCTCTTGCAACCAAAATACCTCTTCCCTATCCAAGGGGAATATCGTGAGTTGGATGCGCATGCCAAGGCTGCCATGGCAGTTGGGATGTTGCCAGAGTGCATTTTCATCCCTAAAAAGGGAACGACCATGTCTTATGAACATGGAGACTTTGTTCCAGCTGGAGCAGTTTCTGCAGGTGATGTCTTGATTGATGGAAATGCCATCGGGGATGTTGGAAATGTGGTCCTTCGTGACCGTAAGGTCTTGTCAGAGGATGGAATCTTTATCGTGGCGATCACTGTCAACCGTCGTGAGAAGAAGATTGTGGCTAAGGCTCGCGTCCATACGCGTGGATTTGTTTATCTCAAGAAGAGCCGCGATATTCTCCGTGAAAGTTCAGAATTGATTAACCAAACGGTAGAAGAGTATCTTCAAGGTGATGACTTTGATTGGGCAGAGCTCAAAGGCAAGGTTCGCGACAATCTGACCAAGTATCTCTTTGATCAAACCAAGCGTCGTCCAGCAATCTTGCCAGTCGTGATGGAAGCAAAATAATAAGCAGAATACCTACAGAAAAAGTCGAAATTCGGCTTTTTCTTATAGAATAGTAAAAGGAGAAAACCATGGCAGTTATGAAAATTGAGTATTACTCAGAAGTTTTGGATATGGAGTGGGGCGTTACCGTACTCTATCCGGATGCCAGTCGGGTGACTGAACCAGATTGTACAGATATTCCTGTCCTTTATCTTTTGCACGGAATGTCAGGAAATCAAAATAGCTGGCTCAAGCGAACTAATGTCGAACGCTTGTTGCGCGGAACCAATCTCATTGTTATCATGCCCAATACAAACAATGGCTGGTACACAGATACTCAGTATGGTTTCAACTACTTTACTGCTCTAGCAGAAGAGTTGCCTCAGGTTATGAAACGTTTCTTCCCCAATATGAGCAGCAAGCGAGAAAAGACCTTCATAGCAGGTCTGTCCATGGGAGGCTATGGTTCCTTCAAACTCGCTCTATCGACAAATCGTTTTTCTCATGCGGCTAGTTTTTCTGGTGCGCTCAGTTTTCAAGAATTTTCTCCTGAAAGTCAGGATCTGGGTTCACTTGCCTACTGGCGAGGAGTTTTTGGAGAGATTAAAGACTGGACAGCTAGTCCTCATTCGCTTGAAAGCATGTCTGCAAAATCCGATAAAAAGACCAAACTATGGGCTTGGTGTGGGGAGCAAGACTATCTCTACTCTGCCAATAAGCTCGCTGTGAAAAATCTCAAAAATCTTGGTTTTGAGGTGACCTATAGTCATAGTGCCGGCACTCATGAGTGGTACTACTGGGAAAAACAATTAGAACGATTTTTGGCTACTCTACCAATTAACTTTGTTTTGGAAGAGCGCCTATCTTAGTTTTAGGTTTCTTTCAGTTTTTTTGAGTAAAATAGAGAATCTATCTTGATTATGGGAGACCATCGATTTTAAGGTAGATTCTTATTTTTATGAATGGAGGAGCGTCATGTTCTGGATTGTTCGATTATTCTTCCGATTTCTTTTGGGCATTTGGCGTTTCTTCTGGCGTCTGGTCTGGACCTTGGTTATTATTGTCCTCCTTGCTTTTGGAGTGCTATGGTATCTGACAGGTGATTTTCATTCTGCAGTCAATCAGGTTAAAAAAATGAGTCAGATTGGTCAAGGTGGCTGGAATCAATGGCAGGAAACGGGAACGCTGGAAGTCTTGTCTCAGACAGACAGTCACCAACACGCGGAAGGCAAGTGGGCTCAAGCCTCAGCTCGCATCTATATTGAGCCTCAAATGGATGAGACCTTCCAAGGTGCCTATGCAGAAGCTATAAAGAACTGGAATCAAACGGGCGTCTTTACCTTTGAGGTGGTCGCGGATTCTAGCCAGGCAGATATTGTGGCAAGTGAAATGAATGATGGATCGACAGCCGTAGCTGGTCAAGCTGAGAGCCAAACCAATCTGTTGACCAATCAATTTATATCTGTAACAGTTCGTCTGAATCATTATTATCTATCCAATCCAAGTTATGGTTATTCTTATGAACGAATCGTGCATACAGCGGAGCACGAGCTGGGGCATGCTATCGGATTGGATCACACCAACGAGACTTCTGTTATGCAGCCGGCAGGCTCCTACTATGGGATTCAGCCCCAGGATGTGAAGGCTGTTCATGAACTCTATACCAGTAGCGACTAGATGAAGTCGGTGCAATCTGAAAAGAAATCAAAGCTCCTCCATCAAGTGATTAGTGGGGCTTTTTGTTCGTCCTGTTACAGCCTTTTTGCTATAATGGAACTATGAATAACTTGATCAAATCAAAACTGGAGCTCTTGCCGACTAGTCCTGGATGCTATATTCACAAGGATAAAAATGACACCATTATCTATGTAGGAAAGGCTAAAAATCTGCGCAATCGCGTGCGGTCTTATTTCCGTGGAAGTCATGATACCAAGACAGAGGCTCTGGTGTCTGAAATTGTGGATTTTGAATTTATCGTCACTGAGTCTAATATTGAGGCCCTCCTGCTAGAAATCAACCTCATCAAGGAAAATAAGCCCAAGTACAATATCATGCTCAAGGATGATAAGTCTTATCCTTTTATCAAAATTACCAATGAGCGCTATCCTCGCTTGATCATTACCCGTCAGGTAAAAAAGGACGGTGGTCTTTATTTTGGTCCTTATCCAGATGTGGGGGCAGCCAATGAAATCAAGAGACTACTGGATCGGATTTTCCCTTTTCGTAAGTGTACCAATCCACCGTCTAAGGTCTGTTTTTACTACCATATCGGCCAATGTATGGCTCATACCATCTGTGAAAAAGATGAGGCTTATTTCAAGTCCATGGCTCAGGAAGTTTCTGATTTCCTAAAAGGGCAGGATGATAAAATCATTGATGACCTCAAGGGTAAGATGACAAAGGCGGCTCAAAGTATGGAGTTTGAACGTGCGGCGGAATACCGTGACTTGATTCAGGCCATTGGAACACTTCGGACCAAGCAACGGGTCATGGCTAAAGATTTGCAAAATCGGGACGTCTTTGGTTACTATGTGGATAAGGGCTGGATGTGTGTTCAGGTTTTCTTTGTCCGTCAGGGCAAATTAATTGAACGTGATGTCAATCTATTCCCTTATTACAATGATCCGGATGAGGACTTTCTAACCTATGTGGGACAATTCTATCAAGAAAAATCTCACCTGGTTCCCAATGAGGTGCTGATTCCGCAGGATATCGATGAAGAAGCAGTCAAGGCCTTGGTGGATACCAAGATTCTCAAACCCCAACGTGGAGAGAAAAAACAACTGGTCAATCTAGCCATAAAAAATGCCCGTGTTAGTCTGGAGCAGAAGTTCAATCTGCTAGAAAAATCAGTCGAAAAGACTCAAGGGGCAATTGAAAATCTGGGGCGCTTGCTCCAAATCCCGACCCCAGTCCGTATCGAGTCCTTTGATAACTCTAATATCATGGGAACCAGTCCTGTTTCAGCTATGGTGGTCTTTGTCAACGGTAAACCGAGTAAAAAAGACTACCGAAAGTACAAGATAAAAACGGTTGTAGGTCCAGATGACTATGCCAGTATGCGTGAAGTCATTCGCAGACGTTATGGTCGAGTACAACGTGAGGGTTTAACCCCGCCAGATTTGATTGTTATTGATGGGGGACAAGGTCAGGTCAATATCGCTAAGCAGGTTATCCAAGAGGAGCTAGGTTTGGACATTCCCATTGCAGGTCTGCAAAAGAATGACAAGCACCAAACCCATGAACTACTCTTTGGAGATCCGCTGGAAGTGGTGGAGTTATCTCGCAATTCTCAGGAATTTTTCCTCCTCCAACGCATCCAGGATGAGGTGCACCGCTTTGCTATCACCTTCCACCGCCAACTGCGCTCAAAAAATTCCTTTTCTTCACAACTGGATGGGATTGAAGGATTGGGGCCTAAACGCAAGCAGAATCTCATGAAGCATTTCAAGTCTCTCACTAAAATCAAGGAAGCTAGTGTGGATAAGATTGTCGAAGTTGGGGTACCAAGGGCAGTCGCAGAAGCTGTGCAAACCAAGTTGAACCCGCAGGAAGAAGTGGAATTAGCTCAAGTAGCGGAAGAAAGAGTGGACTACCAAATAAAAGGAGATTATGATGAACCATAAAATCGCAATTTTATCAGATATTCATGGAAATGTGACTGCCTTAGAAGCAGTGATTGCAGATGCTAAAACTCAAGGAGCCAGTGAATATTGGCTCATGGGAGACATTTTCCTCCCTGGTCCAGGTGCAAATGACTTGGTCGCTCTGTTAGAGGAACTTCCTATCACGGCAAGTGTTCGAGGCAATTGGGATGATTGTGTCCTTGAGGCTTTAGATGGGCAATATGGCTTAGAAGACCCACAGGAAGTTCAGCTCTTGCGTATGACACAGTATTTGATGGAGCGAATGGATCCTGAAACGATTGTCTGGCTACGAAGCTTACCTATGCTAGAAAAGAAAGAAGTTGATGGGCTGCGCTTTTCTCTTTCTCATAATTTGCCAAATAAGAACTATGGTGGTGACTTGTCTGTTGGGAATAACACAGATAAATTTGACCAACTCCTAGATGAGGAAACGGACGTGGCAGTCTATGGTCATGTCCACAAGCAGTTGCTTCGTTACGGAAGTCAAGGGCAACAAATCATCAATCCAGGTACGATTGGCATGCCCTATTTTGATTGGGAAAAGTTAAAAAATCACCGTGCCCAGTATGCCGTGATAGAAGTTGAAGATGGGGAATTGGTCAATATCCATTTTCGTAAAGTCGCTTATGACTATGAAGCGGAGTTAGAATTGGCCAAGTCCAAGGGGCTTCCTTTTATCGAAATGTATGAAGAACTACGCCGAGAAGACAACTATCGGGGGCACAATCTGGAACTCTTAGCTAGTTTAATTGAAAAGCACGGGTATGTAGAGGATGTAAAGACCTATTTTGATTTTTTGCAAAGTGAGAAATAAAATGGACGCCCTTAATTTGAAGTGAGGTTTGTAGTCGAATCGCTTAGAAAAGAGTCAGACAATAAGGAAGAAAAGATGGCTTAGCTAAAGTTTGACATTGAAATTATTTTGTTATACAATGAACTTAATTCTTAATAAAAAGGAGAACATTATGAAGAAAATTATTACAGCCAGTATGGCTCTTTTATCTGTTGTTGTTTTAGCAGCATGTTCAGGGAAAACAACGTCTGACTCTTCGACTAAGACTTCAAGCTCTGTAGAGAAAACTTCTTCAGAGGCTTCATCAACAACGTCTAGTTCAAAGACAGAAAATAATGAGGTTGTTTTGATCACCGATGAAGAAATTGACAATGCTAAAACTGTTGGAGATGTGAAGAAAGTCTTTGGTAAACTAGTCGACAATTATAAAAAGCATGCAGTTGAAATTGGGGAAAAAATTCCAGAGAGTGGAAAAGAAGCATATAACGCCCAAGTTGAACCAGCGCTTAAGTCTATGGAGACTGTAAGAGAGTCATTTAACGAAAGCCTTTCAAGTATTGGTTCTGATGATACAGTAGTACCAGAACAAACTCGTACTCTATTTGTTCAACAGTTGAAAACTGGACGTGACACAATGAAGAAAGCGCTGGAAGCGGCTTATAAAGCAATTGCTCCATACACATCTGGTCAATAATATAAGAAAGTAGGTGTTCGATCACCTGCTTTTTGATTGCTTCAAATCTAAAGCGATACCTACTTAAATAGCTCCAAATTAATAGCAGAGAGTTTGAAAGAAGTACTAACTCTATGAAAAATCCCTGCAAGCTCTTTCAAAATATGGTAGAATGGAAGCAGTAGAATTAGAAAAGGAAATCGATTATGAAATTTCTTGAATTAAATAAAAAACGTCATGCGACCAAGCATTTCACTGATAAGCCGGTGGATCCCAAAGATGTGCGTACGGCTATCGAAATCGCAACCTTGGCCCCAAGTGCCCACAACAGCCAACCTTGGAAATTTGTAGTTGTTCGTGAGAAAAATGCTGAATTGGCAAAATTGGCTTATGGTGCGAACTTTGAGCAGGTATCATCAGCGCCTGTAACCATTGCCCTATTTACAGATACAGATCTTGCCAAACGTGCCCGCAAGATTGCCCGTGTTGGCGGTGCAAAGAATTTCTCAGAAGAGCAACTTCAATATTTTATGAAGAATCTGCCTGCTGAATTTGCACGTTACAGTGAGCAACAGGTCAGCGAATACCTAGCCCTCAATGCAGGTTTGGTTGCTATGAACTTGGTTCTCGCTCTGACAGACCAAGGAATCGGCTCTAACATTATCCTTGGATTTGATAAATCAAAAGCCAACGAAGTTTTGGACATCGAAGACCGTTTCCGCCCAGAACTCTTGATTACGGTAGGTTATACAGACGAAAAATTGGAACCAAGCTACCGCTTGCCAGTGGATGAAATCATCGAGAAAAGATAGAAGGAAGAAAAAATGACAGCAATTGATTTTACAGCAGAAGTAGAAAAACGCAAAGAAGACCTCTTGGCTGACTTGTTTAGCCTTTTGGAAATCAACTCAGAACGGGATGACAGCAAGGCCAATGCTGAGCATCCATTTGGACCTGGGCCAGTAAAAGCCTTGGAAAAATTCCTTGAAATCGCAGACCGTGATGGCTATCCAACTAAAAATGTTGATAATTACGCAGGACATTTTGAGTTTGGTGAAGGAGAAGAAGTTCTCGGAATCTTTGCCCACATGGACGTGGTGCCAGCAGGTAGCGGTTGGGACACGGACCCTTATACACCAACTATCAAAGACGGTCGCCTTTATGCGCGTGGAGCTTCAGATGACAAGGGGCCTACAACAGCTTGTTATTATGGTTTGAAAATCATCAAAGAATTGGGACTTCCAACTTCTAAGAAAGTTCGTTTTATTGTGGGAACTGATGAAGAATCAGGCTGGGCAGACATGGACTACTACTTTGAACATGTAGGACTTGCGAAACCAGACTTCGGTTTCTCTCCAGATGCTGAATTCCCTATCATCAACGGTGAAAAAGGAAACATCACTGAATACCTTCACTTTGCAGGTGAAAATACTGGTGCAGCTCGTCTTCACAGCTTCACAGGTGGATTGCGTGAAAACATGGTACCTGAGTCAGCAACAGCAGTTATTTCAGGAGATTTGGCTGACTTGCAAGCTAAACTAGATGCCTTTGTTGCGGAGCACAAACTCAGAGGAGAACTCCAAGAAGAAAACGGTCAGTACAAGGTGACTGTGATTGGTAAATCTGCCCATGGTGCTATGCCTGCTTCAGGTGTCAATGGAGCTACTTACCTAGCACTCTTCCTCAGCCAGTTTGACTTTGCCGGACCTGCAAAAGACTACCTTGACATCGCTGGTAAGATTCTCTTGAACGACCATGAGGGTGAAAATCTCAAGGTTGCTCATGTAGATGAAAAGATGGGTGCCCTTTCTATGAATGCAGGTGTCTTCCGCTTTGACGAAGCAAGTGTTGACAATACCATTGCCCTCAACTTCCGTTATCCAAAAGGAACAAGCCCAGAGCAAATCAAATCAGTTCTTGAAAACTTACCAGTTGCTTCTGTTAGCCTCTCTGAACATGGTCACACCCCTCACTATGTGCCAATGGAAGATCCACTCGTTCAAACCTTGTTGAATGTCTATGAAAAACAAACTGGACTTCAAGGTCATGAACAAGTCATCGGTGGTGGAACCTTCGGCCGTTTGCTAGAACGTGGTGTTGCCTACGGTGCTATGTTCCCAGACTCAATCGATACCATGCACCAAGCCAATGAATTTATCGCCTTAGACGATCTCTTCCGAGCAGCAGCAATCTATGCAGAAGCTATCTATGAATTGATCAAATAAAACGATAGAAGTCTGAGATTTTATGCTTAGACTTCTTTTTGGAGGGAAAATAGATGTCTCAAATCGAAAGAATCAAGCAGGCCATTATGGCGGATCCACAGAATACCAGCTATACAGAACGCGGAATCGAACCTCTCTTTGCAGCGCCAAAGACTGCTCGCATCAATATTGTCGGACAAGCTCCGGGCTTTAAAACGCAAGAAGCTAGAATTTACTGGAAGGATAAGAGTGGCGATCGTCTGCGTGAGTGGCTAGGTGTAGATGAAGATACCTTTTACAATTCGGGGTTGTTTGCAGTTATTCCCATGGACTTTTATTTCCCAGGACATGGAAAATCAGGCGACCTTCCACCTCGTAAAGGCTTTGCCGAAAAATGGCATCTGCAACTCTTGCAAGAGTTGCCCGATATCCAATTAACTCTCTTGATTGGCCAATATGCCCAAGCCTATTATTTACATGAGAAAGTTAGTGGCAAGGTAACAGAGCGGGTAAAACGCTACAAAGACTATCTGCCAGAATTTTTCCCTCTGGTGCACCCGTCACCACGAAATCAAATCTGGATGGCTAAGAATCCTTGGTTTGAGGCAGAAGTGGTGCCAGAATTGCAAGCATTGGTACAAAAGATTATTCATCAATAAAGGAGAAAAACTATGGATGCTTATCAACAGGTAGCTAATAAGTTGCAAGAGTTGGGGATCGCCTATGATGTGGTGGAGCATCCACCTGCATTTACGACAGAGCAGGCAGATAGCTATATTGAAGGCCTAGAAGGAGTTCGAACCAAGTCCATGTTTTTGACCAACAAAAAGAAAACCCAGTATTATCTGCTCATCATGGATGACCATAAATCATTGGATATGGATGACTTTAAAGAGCAAGTAGGAGCTAATCGGATTCGCATGGCTTCAGCAGATTCCTTGGCTGAGAAAATGAACCTGCCAGCAGGGACGGTTTCACCTTTTGGTTTGTTGAATAATGCAGAAAAAGACATTCTAGTTTATTTTGATAAGGACATTGTATCGGAGGATATCATGACTTTCCATCCCAATACTAATGAAAAGACCATCTTTATTAAAACCCAAGACTTGTTCCGATTTTTAGATTCAATTGGATTTACCTATGAGTTTTTAACTTTGCCTTAAAGGCATCAAAAAAGGAGAAAAAGAATGAAAGAAATTTCCTTCGATGAATTTTACCAGCTCTATCAGAAAGAGTCCCTTTCCGTTTTAGATGTGAGAGAAGTAGAAGAGTTCGAGACGCTTCATTTAGAAGGTGCTCAGAACCTACCACTTAGTCAATTAGCTGATATCTATGATCAGTTGGATAAGGACCTCTTGCATTATGTCATTTGCAAATCTGGGATGAGGTCAGCTCGTGCTTGCCAATTCTTAGAGGAACATGGATACAAGGTCATCAATGTCCAAGGTGGAATGACGGCCTTTGAAAATCTTTAAACCTCTATGGCGATAGATCCTAATCTTCCCTTGCTCGGTTCCAACTGAGTGAGGGATTTTGTTTTTAGATAATTCTTATTTTTAAAAATATTGAAAACATTCAATGATTAATTTTGGATACTTTTTTCAGAGTCTTAATCATGGTATACTAGGTCAGTATTTTAGAAATATGAAGGAGATTTTTATGGCTAAAAAAGGTGCCCTAACAGGCTTGCTCCTGTTTGGAATATTTTTTGGTGCGGGAAACTTGATTTTTCCACCTTCTCTAGGTGCCCTATCTGGAGAACAGTTTCTTCCTGCCATCGCAGGTTTTGTCTTTTCAGGTGTCGGTATTGCCGTCTTGACACTTATTATTGGAACTCTAAACCCGAAAGGATACATTCACGAGATTTCTAAGAAAATCTCACCTTGGTTTGCGACGCTTTATCTTGCAGTCCTCTATCTATCGATTGGCCCATTCTTTGCCATTCCACGTACAGCCACAACAGCTTACGAGGTCGGTATCAGTCCCCTCTTGTCTGAAGCAAATAAAGGCCTAGGATTGATTATCTTTACCGTGCTTTACTTTGCAGCAGCCTATCTAATTTCACTCAATCCATCAAAGATTTTGGACCGTATCGGACGAATCTTGACACCAGTCTTTGCCTTGTTGATCGTTATCTTAGTTGTACTAGGTGCCTTTAAATATGGTGGAACAAATCCTCAAGTAGCTTCAGAAGCCTATCAAGCATCTGCTTTCGGAACAGGTTTCCTAGAGGGGTATAACACCTTAGATGCCCTTGCCTCAGTGGCCTTCAGCGTAATCGCTGTTCAAACCTTGAAACAACTTGGATTCTCCAGTAAGAAAGAGTACATTTCAACTATTTGGGTTGTTGGTATCGTTGTAGCTCTTGCCTTTAGCGCTCTTTACATTGGTTTAGGTTTCCTTGGAAATCATTTCCCAGTACCAGCAGAAGCGATGAAGGGTGGAACACCAGGTGTTTATATCTTGTCGCAAGCTACTCAAGAAATCTTTGGTTCAACAGCTCAACTTTTCCTTGCTGTTATGGTAACTGTAACTTGCTTCACAACGACAGTTGGATTGATTGTGTCAACAGCAGAGTTCTTTAACGGACGTTTCCCACAAATCAGCTACAAGATCTATGCCACTGCCTTTACCTTGATTGGGTTTGCTATTGCAAATCTTGGTCTTGATGCAATCATTAAGTATTCAGTGCCAGTACTGGTAATCTTGTACCCAATCACCATCGCCATTGTGATGATCGTGATTGTTAATAAGTTTGTTGCCCTATCAAAACCGGGTATGCAGTTGACAATAGGAGTAGTCACAGCAATTGCTCTTGCAAGCGTCCTTGGCAGTTCTTTTAAGATTGAGTTTCTAGCAAATCTCGTCAATGCTCTTCCGTTTGCGTCAGCCTCTCTACCATGGTTGGTGCCAGCTATTATTGGAATTTTGCTTTCCTTGGTTTTACCAAACAAGCAAGAAAGCGATGTTTTTGAAATGGAATAAAAAATAAAAATCACTTTTGTAAGTCAACTCTACAGGAGTGATTTTTCTTTTTTCCTCTCTACTGAAATGTGCTATAATAGGTAGCAAAAGAGGTGAAGAAATGAATCAAACTGTAAACTATATCAAAGAATTAACCGCTATTGCATCTCCGACGGGTTTTACTCGTGAGATTTCAGACTATCTAGTCCATACTTTAGAAGAACTTGGTTACCAGCCTGTTCGCACAGCAAAGGGTGGTGTCAATGTAACCATTAAAGGTCAAAACGATGAGCAACAGCGCTATGTGACTGCCCATGTGGATACGCTGGGTGCTATTGTTAGTGCAGTCAAACCCGACGGTCGTCTCAAATTGGATCGTATCGGTGGTTTTCCTTGGAACATGATTGAGGGAGAAAACTGTACAGTCCATGTGGCTAGCACAGGTAAAAAGATATCTGGAACTATCCTCATCCACCAGACATCATGCCATGTCTACAAAGATGCTGGAACTGCTGAACGCACACAGGACAATATGGAAGTGCGTTTGGATGAAAAAGTGACCAATGAAAAAGAAACCCGTGCCTTGGGCATCGAGGTCGGTGATTTTATCAGCTTTGACCCGCGAACTGTCGTGACAAAGACTGGTTTTATCAAGTCTCGTCATTTAGATGACAAGGTCAGCGCAGCGATTTTGCTCAATCTTCTTCGTATTTACAAGGAAGAAAAGATTGAATTACCAGTAACAACTCATTTTGCTTTTTCAGTCTTTGAAGAGGTGGGCCACGGTGCTAACTCCAATATTCCAACTCAAGTGGTGGAATATCTAGCTGTCGATATGGGAGCTATGGGCGATGACCAGCAGACGGATGAGTACACAGTATCTATCTGTGTCAAGGACGCTTCAGGTCCCTATCACTATGACTTCCGTCAACATTTGGTAGCTTTGGCGAAAGAGCAAGATATTCCATTTAAGCTAGATATCTATCCATTTTATGGTTCGGATGCTTCCGCAGCCATGTCCTCAGGAGCAGAAGTCAAGCATGCCCTCCTTGGAGCTGGTATTGAATCCAGTCACTCTTACGAACGAACACACATTGATTCAGTAGCGGCGACTGAGCGTATGGTCGACGCTTATCTCAAGAGTGCATTGGTAGACTGATATGTGCTTGATTTGTCAAAGAATTAAATGGATCAAGGCAGGGAAGAATCCCTACTTTGTAAAAGAACTAGAAACAGGCTATGTTGTCATTGGAGACCATCAATACTTTAAGGGCTATACCTTATTTCTAGCAAAGGAGCATGTCACAGAACTCCATCAGATGGAGACTTCTAAAAAACTTCGTTTTCTAGAGGAAATGAGTTTGGTCCAAGAAGCTGTTGCCAAAGCGTTTAAAGCTGAAAAGATGAACATCGAACTTTTAGGAAATGGAGATGCCCACGCTCACTGGCACCTCTTTCCAAGACGATCAGGTGATATGAGGGGTCATGGATTGAATGGCCGTGGTCCAGTCTGGTGGGTGCCATGGGAAGAAATGGCGGCAGAAGATTGCCAAGTGAAATCCCATGAGTTGGAACAAATGATTAAAGCCTTATCCGATGAATTAGAGAAGCACTTGGTATAAGAGAGGAAGAAAAAATGAAAAAAAGATACATCATTTTATCTGGTTTGCTAGCAGTAACCCTAGCAGCATGTTCTCAAGAACAACCTAAAAATGAAGAAAATACTCAAAAAACGGAACAGACTAGCCAATCTGAAGGGACTGTAGGAAGCAAATCTCAAGCTTCTAGTCAGAAGAAGGCGGAGGTTGTGAATAAGGGAGACCACTATAGTATCCAAGGGAAATACGATGAAATCGTCGTAGCCAATAAGCACTATCCTTTGTCAAAAGACTATAATCCAGGAGAAAATCCAACAGCCAAGGCAGAGTTGGTCAAACTCATCGCAGCAATGCAAGCAGCTGGCTACCCAATCAGCGATCATTACAGTGGTTTTAGAAGTTATGACACTCAAACCAAACTTTATCAAGACTATGTGAATCAAGACGGGAAGGAAGCGGCAGATCGCTACTCAGCTCGCCCTGGATACAGTGAACACCAAACAGGTCTTGCTTTTGATTTGATTGGGACTAATGGAGAATTAGTGACAGAGGAGAAGGCAGCTCAGTGGCTCTTGGATCATGCAGCTGACTATGGCTTTGTTGTGCGCTATCTCAAAGGTAAGGAAAAAGAGACAGGCTACATGGCAGAAGAATGGCATCTCCGCTACGTTGGAAAAGAAGCCAAAGAAATTGCTGCAAGTGGTCTCAGTTTGGAAGAATACTATGGCTTTGAAGGCGGAGATTACGTCGATTAAAAAAGTAATTTTTCTCTTGCATTTTTAGATAAATAGTGTATAATAGAAAAGTATGTGTAAAGCATACTTGTGGGAGGTAAAAATCTTTCATTACCGCCAAAACCACAAAGGAGGATTTAAAAATGGCTAAAAAAGTCGAAAAACTTGTAAAATTGCAAATCCCTGCTGGTAAAGCTACACCAGCTCCACCAGTTGGACCTGCTCTTGGTCAAGCTGGTATCAACATCATGGGATTCACAAAAGAGTTCAACGCTCGTACAGCTGACCAAGCTGGTATGATCATTCCAGTTGTTATCTCAGTATACGAAGACAAATCATTTACTTTCGTTACAAAAACACCACCAGCTGCTGTTCTTTTGAAAAAAGCTGCAGGTGTTGAAAAAGGATCAGGTACACCTAACAAAACTAAAGTTGCTACAGTTACTCGTGCACAAGTACAAGAAATTGCAGAAACTAAGATGCCAGATTTGAACGCAGCAAACATTGAGTCTGCAATGCGTATGATCGAAGGTACTGCTCGTTCTATGGGATTCACTGTTGTTGACTAATCAATAACACAGTAGAAAATCTCACAGCAGTCTATTAGTTGCTTTTCATACTAGGCAAGTGACTGATGCTTGTACTTGGGTACAGCAAAGGAACTTAACGAAGTGGAAAAAGAAAATTAATAGATTGAATACCCGCAAGACTTCATCATTTCGAGAAGTGACGTGGGAGATGAAAATCGATTGAACCACTTACAAGGAGAATAGAAAATGGCTAAAAAAAGCAAACAACTTCGTGCTGCTCTTGAGAAAATCGACAGCACAAAAGCATACAGTGTAGAAGAAGCTGTAGCACTTGCAAAAGAAACTAACTTTGCAAAATTTGACGCAACTGTAGAAGTTGCTTACAACTTGAACATCGATGTTAAAAAAGCTGACCAACAAATCCGTGGCGCAATGGTATTGCCAAACGGTACTGGTAAAACTTCACGCGTTCTTGTTTTCGCACGTGGTGCAAAAGCTGAAGAAGCAAAAGCTGCTGGTGCAGACTTTGTTGGTGAAGATGACCTTGTTGCGAAAATCAACGACGGTTGGTTGGACTTCGACGTAGTTATCGCTACACCTGACATGATGGCTCTTGTTGGACGTCTTGGACGTGTCCTTGGACCACGTAACTTGATGCCAAACCCTAAAACTGGTACTGTAACAATGGATGTTGCTAAAGCAGTTGAAGAGTCTAAAGGTGGTAAAATTACTTACCGTGCTGACCGTGCAGGTAACGTTCAAGCAATCATCGGTAAAGTATCATTTGAAGCTGAAAAATTGGTTGAAAACTTTAAAGCTTTCAATGAAACAATCCAAAAAGCAAAACCAGCTACAGCTAAAGGAACTTACGTAACAAACTTGACAATCACAACTACTCAAGGTGTTGGTATCAAGGTTGACGTGAACTCACTTTAATTAACTAAAATCTCTGGCTTCGGTCAGAGTTTTTTTATTCAAATCTATCAATAAAGGATTGGAGGAAATAAAATTGTTGAGAGAAGCTGTACAGGAGGATTTATTTGAGTTATTAAATCTCTACCTGTCCTTACATGAGAAAGAAATTCCAGAAGATGGTCTTCATTTGCAGCAAGTATGGAGTGAGATGATTTCTGACCAGCGCCATCATGTTATCGTGAAAGAGGTGGAAGGAAGAATAGTCTCCTCCTGTATTTGTGTCATTATTCCCAATTTGACAAGAGGTGTGAGACCCTATGCTTTGATAGAAAATGTGGTGACCCGAGAAGAAGATAGAGGGAAAGGGTATGCAAGCGCATGTCTTGAATATGCTAAACAAATAGCTAAAGAGGGAAATTGTTATAAGATGATGCTCCTGACAGGTTCTAAAAATGCCAGTACTCGGAATTTTTATAAAGGAGCTGGTTATAATAGTGAAGATAAAACAGCCTATATTCAGTGGTTGGATTAAAGCTTGAATCTTAAATCAGCAGGACGAAATCATGGATTAGCAAATAAAAATCTTCTATTTCTTCTTTCACAGAAAATATGGTATAATAGAGAGTAAAAACTTTGAAAGAAAGAAAAAGATGAATTTAAAAGATTATATCGCAACGATTGAAAATTATCCCAAGGAAGGTATCACCTTCCGTGATATCAGCCCTTTGATGGCAGATGGAAATGCTTATAGCTACGCTGTTCGTGAAATTGTTCAGTATGCAACAGACAAGAAGATCGACATGATCGTGGGTCCAGAGGCTCGCGGATTTATTGTTGGCTGCCCTGTTGCTTTTGAGTTGGGAATTGGCTTTGCTCCTGTTCGTAAACCAGGGAAATTGCCACGTGAAGTGATTTCTGCTGACTATGAGAAAGAGTACGGTATTGATACCTTGACCATGCATGCTGATGCGATTAAGCCAGGCCAACGTGTTCTCATCGTGGATGATCTTTTGGCAACAGGTGGAACTGTCAAGGCAACGATTGAGATGATTGAAAGACTTGGTGGAGTTGTAGCCGGTTGTGCTTTCTTGATTGAGTTGGATGAGCTTAAAGGCCGTGAAAAAATCGGAGATTACGATTACAAGGTACTTATGCATTATTAATGAAAAACAGTCCTTGGGGCTGTTTTCTCTTCATCTGCTATATAAACAAACTATAGCTAGTTAGAGAAAAACTATAATTGAAAACTATATCTTCATACAGTATAATAAAGGGAAGAAGTATTTGGAGGTTTTTACTTTCAAACAGACAACATCATTCCCGAAATAGAGAACTGTTAGGAGGGTATTATGCCGATTCGAATTGATAAAAAATTACCAGCTGTGGAGATTCTAAGGACAGAAAATATCTTTGTTATGGACGACCAACGGGCTGCTCATCAGGATATTCGCCCCTTGAAGATTTTGATTTTAAATCTCATGCCTCAAAAAATGGTAACAGAAACGCAACTCTTACGGCATTTGGCTAATACCCCTTTGCAATTAGATATTGATTTCTTGTATATGGAGACGCATCGTTCAAAGACGACTCGTGCCGAACATATGGAAACCTTCTATAAGACCTTCCCAGAGGTTAAGGATGACTTTTTTGATGGGATGATCATCACAGGAGCTCCGGTGGAGCACTTGCCTTTTGAGGAGGTGGACTACTGGGAGGAGTTTAAGCAGGTCATCGAATGGTCCAAGACACATGTTTTTTCTACCCTGCATATCTGTTGGGGTGCCCAAGCAGGTCTTTATGCTCGCTATGGAGTTGAAAAGCACCAGATGGCTCAGAAATTGTCAGGCATTTACCCGCAGGATACCTTGAAAGAGGGCCATCTTCTCTTTAGAGGTTTTGATGATAGCTATGTGGCTCCCCATTCTCGTCATACAGAAATCTATAAGGAAGAGATTTTAGGAAAAACCAATCTGGAAATCCTCTCTGAGGGAGAACAAGTCGGAGTTTCTATTTTAGCCAGTCGGGATCTTCGTGAAATTTATAGTTTTGGTCATTTAGAATATGACCGTGATACTCTAGCAAAAGAGTATTTTCGTGATTGTGAGGCAGGACTTAATCCTCACATTCCAGAAAATTACTTTAAAAATGATGATGTGAATGAGACACCGTGTCTCTGTTGGTCTTCTTCAGCTGCTCTATTTTTCAGTAACTGGGTTAACTATGCTGTTTATCAAGAAACCCCTTTTGACTGGAGAAAGGTAGAGGATGATGCGGCTGAATTTGGATATTTATAAGAGGAATTATGACATATTTTGACGCTTTCAAATCAGGGAACTTGGTTTTGCCGAGTGCCCTGCTCTTGCATTTTAAGGAACTCTTTCCTTCTAGTGATGATTTTCTCGTCTGGCAATTTTTTTATCTACAAAACACATCTGCTTTGGATGAGCTATCGCCAAGCCAAATTGCAGAAACTATTGGAAAAGAACTTGCAGATGTCAACCAATCCATTTCAAACTTGACTGAAAATGGGCTACTACAATATCGAACGATTGAACTAAATGGGGAAATTGAGCTTATTTTTGATGCTAGTTTAGCCTTTGAACGCTTGGATAGCTTGCTAGATACCCAAACTCCAGCTGCAACTGCCCCAAACCCGCAAAATCAATTGAAGGATCTTGTTGAGACATTTCAGCAGGAATTAGGACGCTTGCTAACGCCGTTTGAAATCGAAGATCTTTCTAAGACTGTCAAAGAAGACGGAGTTAAGGCGGATTTGATCAAGGAAGCTCTCCGAGAGGCCGTTCTCAATGGCAAGCCAAACTGGAAATATATTCAGGCAATCCTACGAAACTGGCGCCATGAAGGCATCCAGTCTGTAGCTCAGGTGGAGGCCAAACGAGCAGAGAGAGAAGCAAACAATCCTAAACAAGTGCAAGCTTCGGCTGATTTCCTTGATGCCATGAATTTGTGGCAAGAGTAGCCGATTGAAAAATCTTGTAAATTAGAGTAAGATTTGCAAGCTCCTTATAAATATGATAAAATAATAGAAAATAAAATGAAAAAAGAGGTATGTGAAATGTCACGTAAACCATTTATCGCTGGTAACTGGAAAATGAACAAAAATCCAGAAGAAGCAAAAGCATTCGTTGAAGCCGTTGCCTCAAAACTTCCTTCATCAGATCTTGTTGAAGCAGGTATCGCAGCTCCAGCACTTGACTTGACAACTGTTCTTGCTGCTGCTAAAGGTTCAAACCTTAAAGTTGCTGCTCAAAACTGCTACTTTGAAAATGCAGGTGCTTTCACTGGTGAAACTAGCCCACAAGTTTTGAAAGAAATCGGTACTGACTACGTTGTTATCGGTCACTCAGAACGCCGTGACTACTTCCATGAAACTGACGAAGATATCAACAAAAAAGCTAAAGCAATCTTTGCAAACGGTATGCTTCCAATCATCTGTTGTGGTGAGTCACTTGAAACTTACGAAGCTGGTAAAGCTGCTGAATTCGTAGGTGCTCAAGTATCTGCTGCATTGGCTGGATTGACAGCTGAACAAGTTGCTGCATCAGTTATCGCTTACGAGCCAATCTGGGCTATCGGTACTGGTAAATCAGCTTCACAAGACGACGCACAAAAAATGTGTAAAGTTGTTCGTGACGTTGTAGCTGCCGACTTCGGTCAAGAAGTTGCAGACAAAGTTCGTGTTCAATACGGTGGTTCTGTTAAACCTGAAAACGTTGCTTCATACATGGCTTGCCCAGACGTTGACGGTGCCCTTGTTGGTGGTGCGTCACTTGAAGCTGAAAGCTTCTTGGCATTGCTTGATTTTGTAAAATAATCTAGCTCATTCCAGACAGACAGTTAAAAGTACTAAGTGACTTTGACTGCCTGTCTTATTTTTACTTGGAGCATTTTTGTGAAAGAGGGATTTTTCTAGACTAGGAAAGTTCCTTAGGGAAAGAAAGGCGTGCAGATGCGCGCTCTTTTCTGTATCAAAAGGTTATGAAAGGGGGAGTTATGCTCTATATTTGGTCTTATTTGAAAAAATACCCCAAGTGGTTATTCATGGATTTCTTTGGAGCGGTTTTCTTTGTTATCGTCAATCTTGGATTGCCAACTGTTCTGGCTCGGATGATTGATGAAGGTGTGAATAAAGGGAATGAACATCAATTGTATGTTTGGGCGGCAATCATGCTGGTGATTATCCTATGTGGAACCTTGGGGCGTATAGTCTTAGCCTACGCTGCTAGTAAGCTGACGACCAATATGGTTAAAGATTTGAGGGATGATCTCTATGCCAAATTGCAAGAGTATTCTCATCATGAATATGAAAAGATTGGAGTGTCTTCACTGGTTACTCGTATTACCAGTGATGCCTTTGTTCTCATGCAGTTTGCAGAACAGACCTTAAAACTGGGTGTCATCACTCCCATGATGATGCTGTCTAGTATCTTAATGATCTTTTTGACCAGCCCGTCATTAGCCTGGATAGTGGCTTTTGCAGTACCTTTCTTGGCTGTGGTGGTCATTTATGTTGCTATTAAAACTCGCCCTTTATCAGAGAAACAGCAGAAAACTTTGGACAAAATCAATCAATACGCTCGTGAAAATCTGATGGGACTCCGTGTCATTCGTGCCTTTGCTCGTGAGGAGTTTCAAGAGGAACGCTTTGCAGGACAAAATGCGGTCTATGCAGCTAATTCCAATCGTCTGTTTAAACTAACCGGTTTGACGGAACCCTTGTTTGTTCAGATTATCATTGCCATGATTGTAGCTATTGTCTGGTTTGCTCTGGACCCTATCAAACAAGGAAGCTTGCAAATTGGGGATCTGGTGGCCTTTATCGAATATAGTTTCCACGCCCTCTTGTCCTTCCTTTTCCTATCCAATCTCTTCACCATGTATCCTCGTACAGCCGTTTCGAGTGAACGTTTGAAAGAAGTCATGGATATGCCGATTTCTATTGATCCCAATGAAGGAGGCGTCAGAGAGACAGCAACCCACGGTTATTTGGAATTTGAAAATGTCACTTTTGCCTATCCTGGTGAGACGGAAAATCCTGTTTTGCATAACATTTCTTTCAGTGCTAAACCAGGTGAAACCATTGCCTTTATCGGATCGACCGGATCGGGAAAATCCTCTCTTGTGCAATTGATTCCTCGTTTTTACGATGTCACCCTTGGGAAAATCAAAGTAGATGGTGTTGATGTGAGGGATTACCGCCTCAAGTCTCTCCGTCAAAAGATTGGTTTTATCCCGCAGAAGGCCTTGCTTTTTACAGGAACTATCGCTGAAAATATCCGCTATGGGAAGGAAGATGCTAGTCACAAAGACCTACATCAGGCAGCGGATGTGGCGCAAGCCAAAGATTTTATCGAAAGCCGAGAAGAAGGCTTTGCGACCCATCTAGCTGAAGGTGGAAGCAATCTTTCTGGGGGACAGAAACAACGTCTCTCAATTGCCAGAGCGGTTATAAAGAATCCTGATATCTATATTTTTGACGATTCCTTCTCAGCCCTGGATTATCGCACGGATGCTATTTTACGCCGTCGTCTCAAGGAAGTCACTCAAAATGCTACAGTTTTAATTGTCGCTCAACGTGTCGGAACCATCATGGATGCGGATCAGATTATCGTTCTTGATAAGGGAGAAATCGTGGGGCGCGGTCGCCATGAGGAATTAATGGAGTCCAATGACATCTATCGTGAAATTGCTGAGTCGCAGTTGAAAAATGCATCTCTAACAGAAGAATAGGAGGAAATATGAAAACACAATCTAGTTTGGCTCGTTTGTGGAGCTATTTGAAAGCCTACCGTTTTTCTGTCTTTTTTGCAGTCTTTCTAAAAGTTTTGAGTGTGGTCATGAGTGTCTTGGAACCTTTTGTCTTGGGGCTGGCCATTACGGAGTTGACAAAGAATCTCTTAGATATGGCTAAGGGCCTTTCAGGTGTTAGCATCAATACAGCCTACATCGGAACGGTTTTAATCATTTACCTCTTTAGAGGACTCTTGTATGAACTTGGGTCTTATTATTCCAACTATTTCATGACCAATGCGGTCCAGTCTATGACTCAGGATTTGCGAAATGAAATGACCGAGAAAATCAATCGTATCCCAGTATCTTTCTTTGACAAACACCAATTTGGTGATTTATTGGGACGCTTTACCAGTGACGTTGAGACAGTATCCAACGCTCTTCAACAGTCTTTTCTCCAAATTGTCAATGCCGTTCTGACGATTGTCCTCGTCATGGGAATGGTTTTATACCTGAACTTTCAACTGGCCCTTGTAGTGATTCTATCCATCCCAGTGACTTATTTCGGTGCCAGAAGTATCCTGAAACGTTCTCAGCCTTATTTTAAAGAACAGGCAGCTATTTTAGGACGGATGAATGGCTATGTGCAGGAAAATCTCACAGGTTTTAATGTTTTGAAACTCTATGGTCGTGAGGAAACTTCTCATAAAGAGTTTTCTGAGATTACGGACGACCTCCAACGTGTTGGCTTTAAAGCTAGCTTTATCTCTGGACTCATGATGCCAGCCCTTCATGTCGTATCAGACTTGACCTATCTGATCGTTGCAGTTCTTGGTGGTTTGCAGGTTATTGCAGGTCGTTTGACAGTAGGGAATATGCAGGCTTTTGTTCAGTATGTCTGGCAGGTTAGCCAGCCTATCCAAAACATTACACAACTTGCGGGTCAAATGCAAAGTGCCAAGTCTTCGTTAGACCGCATCTTCGATATCTTAGATGAGACAGAGGAAGTCAAGGGAGAAGAACTCGAAATCCTTGAACCCTTAACAGGTCAGGTGACCTTCCAACATGTTGACTTCCAGTATGTTGAAAACAAACCATTGATTCGAGACTTTAATCTAGAAGTTCAACCAGGAGAGATGGTGGCGATTGTTGGTCCTACTGGAGCTGGTAAGACGACCTTGATCAATCTACTCATGCGTTTTTATGATGTTACAGCAGGTGCAATCTTGGTTGATGGGCAAGATATTCGTCAGTTGTCACGACAAGACTACCGCCGTCAGTTTGGGATGGTCTTGCAGGATGCTTGGCTCTATGAAGGTACGATCAAAGAAAACCTACGTTTTGGAAATCTCGATGCCAGTGACGAGGATATTGTAGAAGCTGCCAAAGCGGCAAATGTAGACCACTTCGTCCGAACTCTTCCTGGCGGTTACAACATGGAAATGAACCAAGAGTCAAGCAATATTTCCCTTGGGCAAAAACAACTCTTGACCATCGCGCGTGCTCTCCTAGCCAATCCTAAAATTCTCATTCTGGATGAAGCGACTTCCTCAGTTGATACCCGTTTGGAACTCTTGATTCAAAAAGCTATGAAACGCTTGATGAAGGGAAGAACCAGCTTTGTCATCGCCCATCGTCTTTCGACCATTCAAGAAGCGGACAAGATTCTCGTTCTTAAGGATGGACAGATTATTGAGCAGGGAAATCATGAAAGCTTGCTCCAAGCAAAAGGTTTTTATTATGACTTGTATCAAAGCCAATTTTCAAGCAAATCTGATCAAGTCAGCTAAGAAAAACTGTCTAGACTATTCTTAAATTATCAGTCTATTACAACTTTTCTCAGATAGTACACTTTCCTTGCTATCGTTTTCTGGTAGTAGTATACTTATATTGTAACCATTAATAAGATGGTTATAAAAAAATGAAAAGAGGTAAGAAATATGGTTGAATTGAAAAAAGAAGCAGTAAAAGACGTAACAACATTATCTAAAGCAGCGCCAGTAGCATTGGCAAAAACAAAGGAAGTATTGAACCAAGCAGTAGCGGACTTGTATGTGGCTCATATTGCCCTTCACCAAGTTCACTGGTATATGCGTGGCCGTGGTTTCCTCGTATGGCATCCAAAAATGGATGAATACATGGACAGCCTTGATGGCTACCTTGATGAAATCAGCGAACGTTTGATCACCCTTGGTGGCAAACCTTACTCAACATTGACAGAATTCCTTCAACACAGTGAAATCGAAGAAGAAGAAGGAGAATTCCGTAACGTTGAAGAAAGCTTGGAACGTGTTCTAGCGATTTACCGCTACCTCATCACTCTTTTCCAAAAGGCTTTGGATGTGACTGACGAAGAAGGTGACGACGTTACAAACGATATCTTTGTTGGTGCTAAGGCTGAACTTGAGAAAACCGTTTGGATGCTTGCAGCAGAACTTGGACAAGCTCCTGGTTTGTAAGATATAGTTGCTACCCCTTTTATCATGAGGCGCTTGATAAGTGCCTATGATCAATCATCTTTTAAAAGTCATGTAACTGTAAAAAGTTGCATGATTTTTTTGTCTGCTGAACTTAGGACACATTGTCAAAAGTAGGATTTTACGGTATAATAGTTGCTGTTCGATAACATATGAATTTTAAAGAATAATTGTTAGTTTAAGGAGAACCCATGAACAACTTACCAAATTGCCCAAAATGTAATTCAGAATATGTCTACGAAGACGGAAGTCTCTTGGTCTGCCCAGAGTGTGCCTATGAGTGGAACCCTGCAGAAGTTGCAGAAGTAGAAGAAGGCGTTGTCGCTATCGATGCCAATGGAAATAAATTGGCTGACGGCGATACTGTAACCCTTATCAAGGACTTGAAAGTAAAAGGTGCGCCAAAGGATTTGAAACAAGGAACTCGCGTTAAAAATATCCGTATCGTAGAAGGTGACCACAACATCGACTGTAAGATTGATGGTTTTGGAGCTATGAAACTCAAGTCAGAATTTGTTAAGAAAATCTAGCCATGAAACTGAATTATAAATTTATCTTTTATAGTCGTGTGCTCTTGTTCTTAGCGGCATTTACAGGAGTTTATTTGGAGATTACCAAGCACGGTGGTTTTGGTATGCTCCTTTACTACACAGTGTTGTCCAATCTTTTGGTAACGATTTTCACGGGCTATCTGCTTCGTGTGATGAGCCGTTCAGGTGAAAATTGGCAAAGTCCGACCCTGCTTCGTCTCAAGGGTGGCGTTACCATGAGTATCATGATTACCTGTGTGATTTACCATTTTATGCTTGCTCCGATTGCGACAGACTTTTACCGTGTGGAAAATTTCCTTTGCCACTATATCGTTCCACTCTGGTTTTTAGCTGACACCCTCTTCTTTGATAAACAGGGTCAATATAAAATCTGTGATCCAGTCTTGTGGACTATCTTGCCCTTGGTTTATATGATTTTTGCCTTGTTTAATGGTCTTGTCTTGAAACTCAATATTCCGAATTCCAAGGACAATCCCTTCCCCTATTTCTTTTTGAATGTGAACAAGGGTTGGGACGTGGTCATCAAATGGTGTTTGATCATTTTTGTGGCTTATATGGTTGCAGGCTTTATCTTCTATCTGATCAAGCAAATCAAGCGAAAATAGTCTTCCTATTAGGAAAGTTAGGACGGAGTCTCTAGTTCAATCGGGCTCCTTCTTTTCTTGCCATCTTCCTTTTAAAAGGATCAACAGTGAGAAATATACAGAAAGAAAATCCATGAAACAATATTTAGAACGGGCCAGTATTTTGGCCCTCTCCCTCGTTTTGATTACCTCCTTTTCCATCTCAAGTGCTCTGCCAGCCATGTTTGACTACTATCAAGGCTACCCCAAAGAACAAATCGAGCTCTTGGTCAGCCTTCCTTCTTTTGGAATTATGATCATGCTGATTTTAAATGGGTTTTTGGAACGTTTGTTTCCTGAGCGTCTTCAAATTAGTTTAGGGCTTCTCATCCTCTCTATCGGGGGAACAGCCCCCTTCTGGTATCAGGATTACAACTTTGTCTTTGCGATGCGGATTTTATTTGGTTTGGGTGTGGGGATGATCAATGCCAAGGCCATTTCCATCATCAGCGAACGCTATCATGGAAAGACACGGATCCAGATGCTGGGTCTTCGCGGATCAGCAGAAGTTGTCGGGGCATCGATTTTGACTCTAGTGGTTGGTCAGCTCTTACCCTTGGGATGGACAGTGACCTTCTTGGCCTACAGTGCGGGATTTTTAGTATTGATCCTTTATCTGCTCTTTGTCCCTTATGGGAAAGAAAAGAAAGAAACAAAGAAAAAAGAGACCGAAACGACTCGTTTGACAGGACAGATGAAAGGCTTGATTTTTCTATTGGCTGTCGAAGCAGCAGTTGTTGTCTGCACCAATACAGCTATCACAATTCGTATCCCTAGTTTGATGGTGGAAAGAGGTCTCGGGGATGCTCAATTATCTAGTTTTGTTCTTAGTGTCATGCAGCTGATTGGGATTGTGGCTGGTGTGAGTTTTTCTGTCTTGATTTCTCTCTTTAAAGAAAGATTGCTCCTTTGGTCAGGCATCGCCTTTGGATTGGGGCAGATTGTGATTGCCTTGTCTCCGTCATTGGGTGTGATGGTAGTTGGAAGTATTGTGGCAGGTTTTTCCTACAGTGTGGCCTTGACCACTGTCTTTCAGCTTCTTTCGGAAAGAATCCCAGCCAAGCTCCTTAATCAGGCAACATCTTTTGCAGTGCTAGGATGTAGCTTTGGGGCCTTTACGACACCTTTCGTCCTGGGAGCTGTCGGCATGGTCACTCAAAACGGGATGCTGGTCTTCACCATTCTAGGATGCTGGTTGATTGTCACTTCTATTTTTGTTATGTACGCACTTCAAAAGAAAGCTTAGGATTGATTTCCTAAGTTTTTCTTTTTCATTTTTGTCCCCAGACAATTATTGTTTTTTAAACTTGTTTGTACTATTATTTCCTGATAAAATAGACACATGACAAGATATAAAGCAATTATTTCCTATGACGGTTACGCTTTTGCTGGCTTTCAACGCCAGCCTCATGCGCGGAGCGTTCAGGAAGAAATTGAAAAAACCTTAACTAGACTTAATAAGGGACAAGCTATCACTGTTCACGGTGCTGGTAGGACGGATAGTGGAGTTCATGCTCTTGGTCAGGTCATTCATTTTGATCTGCCCTATCAGATGGATGAGGAAAAACTCCGTTTTGCTCTGGATACTCAGTCTCCAGAAGATATCGATGTGATTTCGATTGAGATTGTGGCGGATAATTTTCATTGCCGTTATGCTAAGCATAGCAAGACCTATGAGTTTATCGTGGATAGGGGGCGTCCCAAAAATCCTATGCGCCGTCACTACGCTACTCACTTTCCCTATCCGCTTGATGTTGAGCGGATGCAGATGGCAATCAAAAAGCTAGAGGGAACCCACGATTTCACCGGTTTTACAGCATCTGGGACTAGTGTAGAGGACAAGGTTCGAACCATTACAGAAGCCAGTCTTAGGATTGATGAGACAGGCCAATTTTTGACCTTTAGCTTTTCAGGAAATGGTTTCTTGTATAAGCAAATTCGCAATATGGTGGGGACGCTGCTCAAAATCGGGAATAATCGAATGCCTGTAGAGCAGATCGACTTGATTTTGGAGAAGAAGGACAGGCAACTTGCAGGCCCAACAGCAGCACCAAATGGCTTGTATTTGAAGGAGATTCGATATGAAGAATAATCGTATTTTAGCACTTTCTGGGAATGATATTTTTAGTGGTGGCGGTTTGTCAGCTGATTTGGCCACCTATACCTTGAATGGCTTGCATGGTTTTGTAGCAGTGACTTGTTTGACGGCCTTGACAGAAAAGGGTTTTGAAGTCTTCCCTACGGATGATACTATTTTTCAACATGAGCTAGACAGCTTGCGTGATGTGGAGTTTGCAGGAATTAAGATTGGTCTTCTCCCTACTGTCAGTGTGGCTGAGAGGGCATTGGACTTTATCAAGCAACACCCAGGGGTGCCTGTAGTTCTAGATCCAGTCTTGGTCTGCAAGGAAACGCACGATGTAGCTGTCAGCCAACTCTGTCAAGAGTTGATTCGCTTTTTCCCTCATGTTAGCGTGATTACGCCAAATCTCCCTGAAGCAGAATTATTGGCTGGTCAGGAGATTAAAACCTTGGAAGATATGAAGGCTGCAGCGCAGAAATTGCATGAATTAGGAGCGCCAGCGGTCATTATCAAGGGAGGCAATCGCCTTAGCCAGAACAAGGCTGTGGATGTCTTTTATGATGGGCAAATCTTCACTGTCCTAGAAAATCCCGTTATCCAAGGCCAAAATGCTGGTGCAGGTTGTACCTTTGCCTCAAGCATTGCCAGTCACTTGGTTAAAGGTGATGAACTTTTACCAGCAGTAGAGAGCTCTAAGGCTTTCGTTTACCGTGCTATTGCACAAGCAGATCAATATGGAGTAAGACAATATGAAGCAAACCAAAACAACTAAAATCGCCCTTGTATCTCTTTTGACAGCCCTTTCTGTGGTTCTAGGTTATTTCTTAAAAATCCCGACACCAACAGGCATTCTAACTCTCTTAGATGCGGGTATCTTCTTTGCGGCCTTCTACTTTGGTAGTAAAGAGGGGGCTGTCGTTGGAGGTCTAGCAGGTTTCTTGATTGACCTCTTATCAGGCTACCCTCAGTGGATGTTCTTTAGCTTGATCAACCATGGCTTGCAGGGATTTTTCGCAGGATTTAAAGGGAAATCTCAGTGGCTAGGCCTTATCTTAGCTACTATTGTCATGGTAGGGGGCTATGCCTTGGGTTCAACTTTGATGAATGGCTGGGCGGCAGCCCTACCAGAAATCCTACCAAACTTCCTGCAAAACACCTTGGGGATGGTTGTGGGATTTGTAGTTTTTCAGAGCGTCAAGAAGATAAAATAAAAAAGTCAGCTTCAATAGCTGACTTTTTGCTTGTCTAGGTTTAATCAAAATAAAGCAAATCTTTGCTGGTGCTTGTAAAGAGGTCAAAGCCATCCTTGGTAACAACACCACAGTCTTCGATACGGACCCCGACTTTACCAGGGATATAGATACCAGGTTCAACAGAGAAGCACATGCCTTCTTCGATGACCATGTCGTTTCCTTCCATGATAGAAGGGAATTCGTGGACATCCATACCGATACCGTGACCGAGACGGTGGTTGAAGTACTCACCGTAACCAGCTTTTTCAATGACTTCACGGGCAGCGCGGTCTACTTCATGAGCAGTCACACCTGGCTTGATGAAGTTAAGGGCGGCTTGTTGTGCTTCAAGGGTCAAGTTGTAAATGTCTTTTTTGAATTGGTCAGGCTTACCGACAGCGACTGTACGAGTCATATCTGATGCGTAGCCATTGACCATAACACCCAGGTCAAAGAGGAGAAGGGCGTCCTTTTCAACTTTGTTTGCACCAGGAATTCCGTGCGGATTTGCAGCGTTATCGCCAGTCAAGACCATAGTTTCAAAGCTCATTTCATAGCCTTCACGTTTCATGGCAAAGTCGATTTGCGCAATGATATCTGTCTCAGTCTTATCAAGAGAAATATTGTCAAAACCAACCTTAACAGCCTTATCAGCATAGATACCTGCGACCATCATTTTTTGCACTTCATCAGCTGATTTGATGAGGCGCATGCGTTGGATGCGAGGAGTGAGGTTTTCAAACTCAGCAGTTTCAAAGACTGTTTTCAAGCCATGGTATTTGGTCAAGATGAGATTATCAAACTCAACAGCGACACGTTTGAAGTCGTGCTGAGGCAAAGCGTTTTTGATTTTTTGCCATGGATTTTCAGAATCCACATAGCCCACAACTGGGAAGGACACGGTGGTACTTGCACGTTCTACTTCAAGGGCTGGGACAAAGAGGAGAGGTTCCTGATCCGCTAGGACAAAAAGGAACATTTGGCGTTCATGGGGATCACTGTAAAAGCCAGTGAGGTAATTAATAGTGACGGGGTCAGATACGACAGCGACGTCTAGTTTTTCTGATTCAAGATATGTTACGATTTGTTGTAATTTAGACATATGCTACCTTCTTTCTACCCCTCTATTTTGGCAAAAAAAGAGAGAAAATGCAAGGGAGAAGGGTAAAAGAGCAAGCAAAAAGAACTCCGATATGATAGGGGAGTTCTTTGATATAGTTTTCCTTAGTTTAAGAAAAGTCAGCCTTGCTTTTGACGTCACTGTATTCTTCAGCGATTTCTTGACTGAGAATGTCCTCATAGGCAGGGAGTTGGATATCCTGACCGTATTTTTTCTTGAGGGCAGTAGTGACCAGGCGATAAGCTAGATTGGCATTACGAGAAAGGATAGGCCCGTGGAAGTAGGAACCAAAGACATTCTTATAATGAACCCCTTCACCGACCTTTTCTTCATTGTTTCCATTTCCATAGACAACCTGTCCCAGAGGTTTTTGGTCATCTGAGAGGAAGGTACGGCCTTGGTGATTTTCAAAGCCATAGTAGGTTTCATCGAAATCTTCATTGTGAATCTTGATATCACCGATAAAGCGGTTATTAGTCTGGTTGAGGGTGTAGTGACCCATGACACCGAGCCCTTCTATGCGTTTCCCTGAAGCTTCAACATAATATTGCCCCAAAAGTTGAAAACCACCACAGATGGCTAGGACCACACCGTCGTTTTGGATGTAGTTGTCAATGCTCTCTTTTTTAGCAGGCAGATCGCCTGCGATGATGCTTTGTTCAAAGTCTTGACCGCCACCGAAAAAGGCAATATCGTAGTGATTTTCGTCAAAGTCATCATGGAGAGAAACGATATCAACTGTTACATGAGCTCCCAGTTTTTCAGCCACATACTTGAGCATGAGGATATTGCCGTTGTCCCCGTAGGTATTCATGAGGTTTCCATAGAGGTGGGCAATGTTGAGCTGATAAGGGTAATTGCCAGCTTTTGAGGAAAGTGAAGTATAAACCATTAGTTCATCTCCTTTCTAACAATCTGACGACTAGCCAGCAGCTCGCGGAATTCCAGCATAGCCGTATAGGTTGCTAGGATATAGGCATGCTTACAATCTTGGTTCTCAATGGTTTTGAGAACTTGCTCCAGATTGCTTGTCTCAGTGATTTTATCAGCTGGGTAGCCTGTCACTCGTAGACGGCGTGCGATTTCAGAATGACGAACACCACCAGCGTTAATTTCTGGAATGTCCATGTCAGTGATTTGTTCAAAGTCCGCATCCCAGATCCAGCTAGTATCAATTCCATCGGCATAGTTAGCATTAAGGAGGACAGATAGGCTAAATGGATAAGGCGCTAGTTTGATCATTTCGATAGCCTGAGTTGCACCGACTGGGTTTTTAATCAAGACAAGGGTGCATTCTTTATCGCCGATATGGAAGGTTTCCTGACGACCAAAGACAGCACGGCTTTTGTCAAATCCCTGCTTGATCCGTTGCGAATCAGCCCCGAGAAAACGGGCGATGGCAACCGCAGCTAGTGCATTGTAGATATTGTAGAGTCCACCGATTTGGATGCCGTATTCTTGGCCGTCAATGACAAAGCGAGAGCGATTGTTGGTCAACTCAACCAAGTCTGTCAGACGGTAGTCCAAGTCAGGTCGTTTGCAACCACAATTTTCACAGATATAGGCACCCAAGTTGGCATAAGTATTGTGCTCATATTTTAGGATGCCTTGACAGTCGGGGCAGAGAATCCCTTCGGTATTGTAGTGAGCCAGTTGGGCTGGCCCTTTTTCCAAGTCAAAACCAAAATACTCTACAGGATTTGGAATAGCTGGCTTGTAGAAAAGCGGACTGTCACCGTTCAGCAGAACAGTAACCGTAGGCACCTTACGGATAGCATCCAAAATCATCTTATAAGTTGTGTAAATCTCACCGTAACGGTCCATCTGGTCACGGAAAATATTGGTGATGACAAAAAGGCTAGGATGGATATAGTCACAGATACGAGATAGACTGGCTTCGTCGATTTCGAGGACGGCAATGTTTTTTCCAGTTTTAGAAGATTTTGCAGTCAAGAAGGTTGTCGTAATCCCTGTGATCATGTTGGCACCGCTTGGATTGGTCAGAACCTGACCATAAACTTCTTTTAAGATGCCGACAGTGAGGGCAGTTGTTAGGGTTTTTCCATTGGTTCCAGTGACCACGACGATCTCGTAGTTCTTAGCTAGGTTTTGTAAAATATCTTTATCAAATTGAAGGGCAAGTTTTCCTGGGAGTGTACTTCCACGACCAAGACGGCTCAAGATGAAGTGAGAAGAACGTCCAGCTAGGAGGCCCAAAGTAGTTTTTAATTTCATGTTTCTATTATATCATAAAAGAAAGAAAAGACAGATTTGAGATTTCGTAGAAGCAAAAACAGCCCGATGAGGGATGTGAGTGATTAGTTCTGAAACCAAGTTGCGATTGGGAAGTCGTTTTGTCTCAGTTCCAGTTTTGTTTTTGTTAGAAGTTGACCATTTTCTAAAGAATACAATAACAAATGTTGATTGGTTACGACCAATACCTTGTTTGTCAAACTTGTATTGATGTGTATTATCTCTTCGGTAGAGTCAGGTAAATCTTTTCTGACATTAATCAGATAGCTAGATTCATCAGAGAGATTGACAATAGATAAGGCACAGCGATCATTTCCGTCCGCCTCGTGTTTTACAATCAAACGATCCTCTTTCGGTGTTTTATAAAGAAGATTGGGATTGTCCTCTGGTAGCGTGATGAAGTGCTTTTCCTTACTAGACAAGTTCATGACAAGTATGCGATTGTCTGGATCCTTAGAAAAGGTTTCTGTATTTCGGGTATAAGCAACGCTACTGTAATAATTGCCACCGATTAATTCAGAAGACGCCAACATTTCAACGATCTTGCCTTCGCTTGTCAGAGGTGTGCGAGACAATTCTTTTAGTTGGTCATTTTCGTCCAATTCAACTAAATAACCATCGAACACTAAAGCGGGTCGTTGACGGGACTCATCATGAAATCCCAGACCGAGGTAGAGGCGATTCCCTCTACCATGGAACTGGATTGGAAAGGAAGTGGATTCGGAGAATGTTTTCTGAGTAATCAGCTTTCCTGAGATGTCAAACATACTGAGCACCCCATCCTCAGTTGTAGTTTGGCCGGTGTAGAAGAACTTGTCTGATACTCCAGCTCCCGAATAAGCATAGAAGGGAGTTGAAGTTTTCCGGATGTCCCCTGTCTGAAAGTCAAGAGATACGATGTTCTGAGTGGATGCTTTCCCTCTGGTATTTCCAGACGAAAAGACGAGATAGCGATTGTCAAACCGTCCCTGAGGAAACCAGAAATTGACATCTTCTGCAATGGAGACATCCTCAGTCTTCATGAGCTGAAACTGATCGTCTTGCAACTGATAACTTTGAATGGATTTTGAATTAACAAGGTAAAAATCAGCAGTTTGATTGACTGTGAATCGCTGTTTTTGAGGTGAAATCAAGCGAAAAAGTACCCAGCAAAGCAGGAGAAAAATGAAGACTATACTGACACAGAAAACTAGTGTTTTCATAGCCGTACTTTTTTCTTTGGATAGAAAGGAAAAAGGAGTGTGTTTTGGTAGTTTAACTTGCTTTCCCATTTGACTAGCCTCCTTTTTGAACAGAAAATGAAGACAACATCCTACACCTATATTATAAGCTTTTACAGCTAAAAGCACAAATAATCTTGCAAGGAAACTGTAGACTGGATAGAAAAAGACAAACACCGAAATGGATGCTTGTCTTGTGGAGAATATCTGAAAACTTAAATCGCAAACAAGTCATTCAAGTTCTCAGCCAAGGTTGGGTGAGTGAAGATTTGTCTTGTGAAGTAAGTGTAAGGGATTTTGTTGTCCATGGCAACAGTGATGATGTTAATGATTTCTTGAGAACCTTCTGAGAAGATGCTTGCTCCAAGAATTTCTTTTGTTTCAGTGTTGACAACAGCTTTGAAAGCTCCACGAAGGTCTCCGTTTACGTGACCACGAGGCATTGCAGCAACAGGAATTTCCTTAACAGCGTATGGAAGTTTCAAATCAGCTGCTTGGCTCTCAGTCAAACCAACTTGTGAAAGTGCAGGTGTGATGAACATGGTGTTTGGTACATTGAGACGGTCTTCAAGTGTGTAGCTGCCATCTCCAGCAAGGTAGCTGTAGACAACACGGAAGTCATCGAGTGAAATGTAAGTAAATTGAAGGCCACCGTTGACGTCTCCAACTGCAAAAACACCAGGAACGTTTGTTTGACAATGTTTGTCGACCTTGATAGCACCACGCTCTGTTAGTTCAATATCGGTATTCTCAAGTTGAAGTGGTTCGACATTTGGTTTACGTCCAGTTGCGTAGAGAAGAGCATCGAAACGGTACGTTTCGTTTTCAGTTACGACGAGAACTTGGTCACCGTCGTTTTTGATTTCAGTAGTACGGATATTTTGAAGCAATTCAATACCGTCTTCTTCCATGTATTGTTTAGCAAGAGCTGCGATGGAAGGTTCTGCACGAGGTAGGAAAGTATCCAAGGCGTCTAGGACGGTAACTTTGCTGCCAAGTTTGTTGAAAAGACCTGCAAACTCAAGACCGATGTTTCCACCACCAAGGACTCCAAGTTTTTCAGGTAATTTGTCCAAGTTTTGGATACCTGTTGAGTCAAAGACATTCTTGCTTGTAGCAAGTCCAGGGATTGGCAAGACGTTTGAAACGGCACCAGTGTTGATGACGATAGTTTCAGCAGTTAGTTCTTGTTTTTCGTCACCAGCTTGGATTTCGATGACCTTGTTTGAAAGGAAATGCGCTTCCGCATCAAAGATATCCACACCTGTACCCGCAACAGTAGCATAGTTTTTACCATTGAGGCGACCAGTGATAGTATTTTTGGTAGCAATGACTTCTTCAAAAGATAAGTCTTTCTCAGCAGCAACTAGCAAGGTTTTAGTTGGGATACATCCGATGTTGATACAAGTTCCACCGTACATAGCTTTGCTACGTTCGACAAGAGCTACTTTTTTTCCAGCTGAAGCCAATTTACCAGCTAGTGTTTTCCCAGCTTTACCAAATCCAATAACGATCAGATCATATGTTAACATTTATAGTCCTCCTATTCGGTTTTCATTCTAGCATAAGAAAACACTTTTTGCACAAATCTGCTACGGGAAATGATTTCCGGTCAAAAAGTCTATCAAAAACTTCTATAATTCTAATTCAATAGATAATAAATCGTTTACATGATTTTCCTAATGGATTCTACTATCTTTTGCCTCTCTCTTGTGTTATACTAGATAGGTTGCAAAGAACTAGTACTTTTCTTTCGTGGAAAAGAAGCAACACGGTATCTCTTTTTTGTTGAAGATACGTCATGAAAAGAAAAGTATATACTAAGCGCTATAGGATGGCTTCGCACCATCTTTAGAAAGAAGAAAAACGTGAAATTTAATGAATTTAACTTGTCTGCTGATTTGCTAGCAGAGATTGAAAAAGCTGGATTTGTAGAAGCCAGTCCCATCCAAGAGCAGACCATTCCCTTGGCCCTCGAAGGAAAAGACGTTATCGGTCAAGCTCAGACTGGTACAGGAAAAACTGCAGCCTTTGGCTTGCCAACCCTTGAAAAAATCCGTACAGAAGAAGCGACCATCCAAGCCTTGGTCATCGCTCCAACTCGTGAACTCGCTGTTCAAAGCCAAGAAGAACTCTTCCGCTTTGGCCGTAGCAAAGGAGTGAAAGTTCGCTCAGTTTACGGTGGTTCCAGCATTGAAAAACAAATCAAGGCCCTTAAATCTGGTGCCCACATCGTGGTAGGAACACCAGGCCGTCTCTTGGACTTGATTAAACGCAAGGCCTTGAAATTACAAGATATTGAAACTCTTATCCTTGACGAAGCGGACGAAATGCTCAACATGGGCTTCCTTGAAGACATTGAAGCCATCATTTCCCGTGTCCCTGAAAATCGTCAAACCTTGCTCTTTTCAGCAACCATGCCAGATGCTATCAAACGTATTGGCGTTCAGTTTATGAAAGAACCTAAGCATGTCAAGATTGCTGCTAAAGAATTGACAACAGAATTGGTTGACCAATACTATATCCGAGTTAAAGAGCAAGAAAAATTTGACACCATGACCCGTCTCATGGATGTGGAACAACCAGAACTTGCTATTGTATTTGGTCGTACTAAACGCCGTGTAGATGAATTGACTCGTGGTCTTAAAATCCGTGGTTTCCGTGCAGAAGGAATTCATGGTGATTTGGACCAAAACAAACGTCTTCGTGTCCTTCGTGATTTTAAAAATGGCAATCTTGATGTTCTAGTTGCGACAGACGTGGCAGCGCGTGGTTTGGATATCTCAGGTGTGACCCATGTCTACAACTACGATATTCCACAAGATCCTGAAAGTTATGTTCACCGTATCGGTCGTACAGGTCGTGCTGGTAAGTCAGGTCAATCTATTACTTTCGTAGCGCCAAATGAAATGGGCTACCTTCAAATCATCGAAAACTTGACTAAGAAACGCATGAAAGGCTTGAAACCAGCGACAGCAGAAGAAGCCTTCCAAGCTAAGAAACAAGTAGCGCTCAAGAAAATCGAACGAGACTTCGCAGACGAAGCCATTCGTGGGAACTTTGAGAAATTTGCTAAAGATGCTCGTAAGTTAGCTGCCGAATTTAGTCCAGAAGAATTGGCTATGTATATCTTGAGCCTGACAGTCCAAGATCCAGACAGCCTTCCTGAAGTGGAGATTGCGCGTGAAAAACCACTGCCATTTAAACCATCAGGTAATGGCTTTGCTGGCAAAGCTAAGGGAGGTCGAGGAGGCCGTCGTGGAGACGACCGTCGAGACCATGATCGCCGTGGCAATGGTCGTCGTGATGAGTTCAAGAAAGGTAGTCGTGGAAACGACCGTTTTGATAAAGACAAACGTTACCGTAATAAAGACAATAAAAAACCTCGCAACACTTCAAGTGAAAAGAAAACAGGCTTTGTTATTCGTAACAAGGGCGATAAATAAGAAAAAGCGGTTCAAAATGAATCGCTTTTTTATATAAGGAGACCGATAGTAAAAGAAGATGTATAAAAGTAAAGGAAAGGTGAGATGGGAAGGGGAACTTTAATCCATCTTCTTATAATATTATTATATAAAAATAAAAACGGAATGTCAATAAAAAATTGCTATTTTTATAAAATATTTTTGCTTTTAAAAATTGCAATTCAATAAGCAATTTTCAGATAATTATTGAAATAAAGACTTTTCTATGTTATAATGGAAGCGATTATATGCGAGGTAAAAAATGGCACATTTATTAGAAAAAACAAGAAAAATTACATCAATTTTAAAACGCTCAGAAGAGCAAATGCAGGATGAACTTCCATACAATGCCATTACACGTCAACTAGCAGACATTATTGATTGCAATGCCTGCATTGTCAATAGCAAGGGCCGTCTTTTGGGCTACTTTATGCGCTATAAAACTAATACAGACCGTGTAGAGCAGTTTTTCCAAACCAAGACGTTCCCAGATGACTATGTACAAGGGGCAAACATGATCTATGATACAGAAGCCAATCTTCCTGTTGAACATGATTTGACCATTTTTCCTGTAGAGAGCCGTGCGGATTTTCCAGATGGTTTGACAACCATTGCTCCCATTCATGTATCAGGGATTCGCCTAGGTTCCTTGATCATTTGGCGCAATGATAAGAAATTTGAAGATGAAGATTTAATCCTTGTCGAGATTGCGAGCACGGTTGTGGGGATTCAACTCTTGAACTTCCAACGTGAAGAAGATGAGAAAAATATTCGCCGTCGTACGGCTGTTACCATGGCGGTCAATACCCTTTCTTATTCAGAACTTCGCGCCGTATCAGCTATTTTAGCTGAGTTGGATGGAAATGAAGGGCAGCTGACTGCGTCTGTTATAGCAGATCGTATTGGAATCACGCGCTCAGTGATTGTCAATGCTCTCCGTAAGCTAGAGTCGGCAGGAATTATTGAAAGCCGTTCACTAGGAATGAAGGGAACCTATCTAAAAGTATTGATTTCAGATATCTTTGAGGAAGTGAAAAAGAGGGACTACTAATGGCAAAGGCTTTAATCTCAATTGACTATACAGAGGATTTTGTAGCGGATCAGGGAAAATTGACAGCAGGTGCTCCTGCTCAAGCCATATCAGAGGCGATTGCTCAGGTGACCAGACTGGCTTTTAATCGTGGAGACTATGTTTTCTTCACCATTGATGCTCATGAGGAAGGGGATGATTTTCATCCTGAGAGTAAACTTTTCCCACCTCACAACATCATTGGAACTAGTGGTCGCAACTTGTATGGAAAACTAGCCGATTTTTACCAATCCCATGCTTCTGATAGTCGTGTCTTTTGGATGGACAAGCGTCACTATTCAGCATTTTCAGGAACGGATTTAGATATTCGCTTGCGAGAACGTCGGGTTGAGACAGTCATCTTAACGGGTGTTTTGACAGATATTTGTGTTCTCCATACGGCTATTGATGCCTATAATTTAGGTTATCAAATCGAGGTTGTCAAGCCTGCGGTTGCTTCTATCTGGCCAGAAAATCATCAGTTTGCTCTTGGACATTTTAAGAATACTCTGGGAGCCAAATTGTTGGATGAAAATCTTGATGAAATTAAAGAATGATTCCCTTGGAAAAATGAAAAAAATCTGAAAAAAGTGTTGACAAAGATTTTGAAAGTTGATATACTAGTAAAGTAATCGACGCGGGGATGGCGGAATTGGCAGACGCGCAGGACTAAGGATCCTGTGACCGCTTTAGGTCGTGAGGGTTCAAGTCCCTCTCTCCGCATAGGACAAGAGTTAGCTTTGGCTAGCTCTTTTTGTTTTAAAAAAGAAGGCTAGAGGACGCATTTTGGATATCGGAAGGTATTGGCATCAAGAACTATCATTTATGGCATGGAGTCGGTTTTTGATTGGTAAAACGTGTTCTATATGAAGAAAGTTAGCAGTTGCTAGCTTTCTTTATTTTTTCAAAAGATAAATCGAAAAATTTTTTCGATTTCATAAACATTTCATATTTGGATTTTATAATAGTCTTACAAATATGGAGGTGACAAATGAATCCAATCCAAAGAGCTTGGGCTTATGTCAGCAGAAAACGACTGAGAAGTTTTATTTTATTTCTGATTTTATTGGTCCTATTGGCCGGAATTTCAGCCTGTTTGACTCTGATGAAGTCCAACAAAACAGTGGAAAGCAATCTTTACAAATCACTCAATACATCTTTTTCTATTAAGAAGATAGAGAATGGTCAGACTTTCAAGTTGTCAGACCTAGCATCCGTGAGCAAGATTAAGGGACTGGAAAATGTCTCTCCTGAACTCGAAACGGTCGCAAAACTGAAAGACAAGGAAGCGGTGAGTGGTGAGCAGAGCGTTGAACGTGATGATTTGTCAGCTGCAGATAAGAACTTGGTTAGCTTAACGGCTCTTGAGGATTCATCCAAGGATGTCACCTTTACCAGTTCGGCTTTCAATCTAAAAGAAGGGCGACACCTTCAAAAAGGAGATTCCAAGAAAATCCTCATCCACGAAGAGTTGGCTAAGAAGAACGGTCTTTCGCTTCATGACAAGATTCGTTTGGATGCTGGGCAGTCCGAAGCTGGAAAAGGACAAACCGTTGAGTTTGAGATTGTCGGTATCTTTTCTGGTAAAAAACAAGAAAAATTCACAGGCTTGTCTTCCGACTTCAGTGAAAACCAGGTCTTTACAGACTATGAAAGTAGCCAAACCCTTTTGGGAAATAGTGAACCTCAAGTCAGTGCAGCGCGCTTCTATGTAGAAAATCCTAAGGAAATGGACGGACTCATGAAGCAGGTGGAAAACTTAGCTTTAGAAAGTCAAGGCTACCAAGTTGAGAAGGAAAACAAGGCCTTTGAACAAATTAAAGACTCAGTTGCAACCTTCCAAACCTTCCTCACCATCTTCCTTTATGGGATGTTGATAGCTGGAGCTGGAGCCTTAATTTTGGTCTTGTCTCTCTGGTTGAGAGAAAGAGTCTACGAAGTGGGGATTTTACTCGCACTTGGAAAAGGCAAGAGTTCGATTTTCCTACAGTTCTGTTTAGAGGTAGTTTTGGTATCTCTCGGAGCTTTGCTTCCATCCTTTATCGCTGGAAATGCCATTACATCCTATCTGCTCCAAACTGTACTAGCCAGTGGAGATCAGGCAACCTTACAGGACACGCTGGCCAAAGCAAGCGGTCTATCCACTAGTCTCCTATCCTTTGCAGAATCCTATGTTTTTCTGCTCCTGATTAGTTGCTTGTCTGTAGCCCTTTGTTTCGTATTCTTATTTAGAAAATCACCTAAGGAAATTTTATCATCTATTAGTTAATACTCTTCGAAAATCAAATTCAAACCGCGTCAGCTTCGCTTTGCCGTACTCAAGTACAGCCTGCAACTAGCTTCCTAGTTTGCTCTTTGATTTTCATTGAGTATAAGAAGGAGAAATCATGACTTTATTACAATTGCAAGATGTTACCTACCGTTATAAGAACACTGCTGAAGCAGTTTTATATCAGATCAAGTATAATTTTGAACCCGGAAAATTTTATAGTATCATTGGTGAGTCAGGAGCAGGAAAATCCACTCTCTTGTCCCTACTTGCTGGTTTAGATAGTCCTGTCGAAGGTTCTATCCTTTTCCAAGGAGAGGACATTCGGAATAAGGGATATTCTTACCATCGCATGCACCATATTTCCTTGGTCTTTCAAAATTATAATTTGATTGATTACCTTTCTCCGCTGGAAAATATCCGCTTGGTCAACAAAAAGGCGACTAAGGATACCCTTCTTGAGCTTGGTTTGGATGAAAGTCAGATCAAGCGGAACGTTCTCCAGTTATCAGGTGGGCAACAGCAACGTGTAGCCATCGCTCGCAGTTTGGTATCAGAAGCCCCAGTTATTCTAGCTGATGAGCCAACAGGAAATCTGGACCCTAAAACTGCTGGAGATATTATCGAACTACTCAAATCACTTGCTGAGAAAACGGGTAAATGTGTGATTGTCGTCACCCACAGTAAAGAAGTGGCACAAGCGTCAGATATTACACTTGAATTGAAGGATAAGAAACTGACTGAAACTCGCAACACTACTAAATAAGATGAGCTTGTTTTGATAGAATTATGAAATCAAATCTAGAAAGGGAACCTATGTTACACAACGCATTTGCCTATGTTACAAGGAAGTTTTTCAAATCGATTGTTATCTTCCTGATTATTCTCCTCATGGCGAGCTTGAGTTTGGTCGGCTTGTCAATCAAAGGGGCTACTGCCAAGGCTTCTCAGGAGACATTTAAAAATATCACCAATAGCTTCTCCATGCAAATCAATCGTCGCGTCAATCAAGGAACGCCTCGTGGTGCTGGGAATATTAAGGGTGAGGATATCAAAAAAATCACCGAAAACAAGGCTATCGAGTCTTATGTTAAACGCATCAACGCTATCGGAGATTTAACTGGATATGACCTCATCGAAACGCCAGAAACCAAGAAAAATCTCACTGCAGACCGTGCCAAACGGTTTGGAAGCAGTTTGATGATTACAGGTGTCAATGACTCCTCTAAAGAAGATAAGTTTGTCTCTGGCTCATATAAGCTGGTTGAAGGTGAGCACCTAACCAACGACGACAAAGACAAGATCCTCATGCACAAGGACTTGGCAGCCAAACACGGCTGGAAAGTTGGAGATAAGGTTAAATTAGACTCCAATGTTTACGATGCAGACAATGAAAAAGGTGCCAAGGAAACAGTTGAAGTGACAATCAAGGGACTCTTTGATGGTCACAATAAGTCAGCAGTAACCTACTCACAAGAGCTCTATGAAAACACAGCTATCACAGACATTCACACTGCTGCAAAACTTTATGGATACACAGAAGATACAGCTATTTATGGGGACGCAACCTTCTTTGTAACAGCGGACAAGAACTTGGATGATGTTATGAAAGAGTTGAATGGTATCAGTGGCATCAACTGGAAGAGCTACACACTTGTGAAGAGCTCCTCTAACTACCCAGCTCTAGAGCAATCCATCTCTGGTATGTACAAGATGGCCAACCTCCTCTTCTGGGGTAGCTTGAGCTTCTCAGTCCTTCTCCTTGCACTCTTGCTTAGTCTTTGGATCAACGCCCGTCGCAAGGAAGTGGGAATTCTCCTCTCTATTGGTCTCAAGCAGGCAAGTATCTTGGGGCAATTCATCACCGAATCGATCTTGATTGCCATCCCTGCTCTCGTTTCTGCTTACTTCCTAGCTAACTACACAGCCCGTGCCATCGGAAATACTGTTCTTGCCAATGTCACTTCAGGTGTTGCCAAGCAAGCCAGCAAGGCAGCTCAAGCCTCTAACCTTGGTGGTGGTGCAGAAGTAGACGGCTTTAGCAAGACCTTGTCGAGCCTAGATATTTCTATTCAGACATCAGACTTTATCATCGTCTTTGTCCTTGCCTTGGTTCTAGTGGTTCTCGTTATGGCGCTTGCTTCAAGCAATCTCCTCAGAAAACAACCAAAAGAGCTCTTGCTCGATAGCGAATAAAAAACTTGCTACCTATTCTCCCCTAAATGGGGTATAATATAGGTAGCATTTTTATCTATTTCATCTTTATAAGGCCTCTTCCTATCAAGATGAAACAGAGAGATTAACAAGAAACTTAAAGGAATGTGAAACGTTTTTCTATGAAAATTTTAATTGTAGAAGATGAGGAGATGATCCGTGAGGGAATCAGTGACTATTTGACGGATTGTGGCTATGAAACCATTGAAGCAGCAGACGGTCAAGAAGCTCTGGAAAAATTTTCCAGCTATGAAATTGCTCTAGTACTACTGGATATCCAGATGCCCAAGCTGAATGGCCTAGAAGTCCTAGCTGAGATTCGTAAAACCAGTCAGGTTCCTGTCCTGATGTTAACCGCCTTTCAGGATGAAGAATACAAGATGAGTGCTTTTGCTTCTCTAGCAGACGGTTATCTGGAAAAGCCCTTTTCTCTCTCCCTTTTAAAAGTAAGGGTGGACGCGATTTTCAAGCGCTACTACGATACAGGACGAATCTTCTCCTATAAGAATACCAAGGTGGACTTTGAAAGCTATAGTGCAAGCTTAGCAGGAGAAGAAGTGGCCATTAATGCCAAGGAGTTGGAAATTCTGGACTATCTGGTGAAAAATGAAGGCCGGGCCTTGACTCGTTCTCAGATTATCGATGCTGTCTGGAAGGCGACAGATGAGGTTCCCTTTGATCGTGTCATTGATGTCTATATCAAGGAACTGCGGAAAAAGCTAGACTTGGATTGTATCCTCACGGTGCGCAATGTTGGTTATAAATTGGAGCGAAAATGAAACGAACAGGTTTATTTACAAAGATATTTATCTATACCTTCTCGATTTTTAGCGTTCTGGTTATTTGTCTTCATTTAGCCATTTATTTTCTCTTTCCCTCTACTTATCTGAGCCATCGTCAGGAAACCATTGGTCAGAAAGCGACAGCCATTTCCCAGTCCCTAGAAGGAAAGGATAGGCAAAGTATCGAGCAAGTATTAGACTTGTATTCCCAGACTAGTGATATCAAGGGGGCCGTCAAGGGAGAGATGACTGAGGACAAGTTAGAAGTCAAGGACAACCTTCCCTTGGACACGGACCGTCAAACTACTTCCCTCTTTATCGAGGAGCGTGAGGTGAAAACGCAAGATGGTAGCACGATGACTCTCCAGTTTTTAGCGTCCATGGATTTGCAAAAAGAAGCAGAGCAGATTAGTCTCCAATTTCTTCCCTATACCTTGCTGGCATCCTTTCTGATTTCCCTCTTGGTGGCCTACATCTACGCTCGGACCATTGTTGCCCCGATTTTGGAAATCAAGCGGGTGACCCGTCGGATGATGGATTTGGATGCCCAAGTGCGATTGCGCGTGGACTCTAAGGATGAGATAGGTGATCTCAAGGAACAAATCAATAGCCTCTACCAGCATCTCTTGACTGTCATTGCGGACTTGCATGACAAGAATGAAGCTATTCTCCAGCTGGAGAAGATGAAGGTTGAGTTCCTACGAGGAGCTTCTCATGAATTGAAAACTCCTCTGGCTAGTTTGAAAATCCTAATCGAAAACATGAAAGAGAATATCGGTCGTTATAAGGATAGAGACCACTATCTGGGAGTTGCCTTGGGGATTGTGGACGACCTCAGTCACCACGTTCTCCAGATATTGTCTCTTTCTTCTGTGCAGGAATTGCGAGAGGAGAAGGAGAACATTGACCTAGTCCAGATGACGCAAAGTCTGGTCAAGGATTACGCCTTGCTAGCCAAGGAGAGAAAACTCCAGATTGACAATAGTTTGACCCATCAGCAGGCTTACATAAACCCATCTGTGATGAAGTTGATCCTATCGAATCTCATCAGTAATGCTATCAAGCACTCCACTCCAGGCGGCCTGGTCCGCATTGGCGAGAGAGAAGGAGAACTCTTTATCGAGAATAGCTGTAGTCCTGAAGAACAAGAAAAATTGGCCCAGTCTTTTTCTGAAAATGCCAGTCGCAAGGCCAAGGGTTCGGGGATGGGACTCTTTGTGGTCAAAAGTTTATTAGAACATGAGAAATTACCTTATCATTTTGAGATGCAAGATGATCGCTTGACCTTTTTCATACGTTATCCTAAAGTCGTGCAAGACTAAGGGAAAGAAAGGGTTTACATTGATTGGGCTAGAAGAAATTCAATCTAAAGTATGGGAAAAACTAGCTTTTTTTATCAAAAAGTGATAAAATGAACAATGTAAATGGGATGTCCCAAAAAATATATAGGAGGCCTGACAAATGGCAATCGTTTCAGCAGAAAAATTTGTCCAAGCAGCTCGTGACAACGGTTATGCAGTTGGTGGATTTAACACAAACAACCTTGAGTGGACTCAAGCTATCTTGCGCGCAGCAGAAGCTAAAAAAGCTCCAGTTTTGATCCAAACTTCAATGGGTGCTGCTAAATACATGGGTGGTTACAAAGTTGCTCGCAACTTGATCGCTAACCTTGTTGAGTCAATGGGTATCACTGTACCAGTAGCTATCCACCTTGACCACGGTCACTACGAAGATGCACTTGAGTGTATTCAAGTTGGTTATACTTCAGTTATGTTTGACGGTTCACACCTTCCAGTTGAAGAAAACCTTGAAAAAGCTCGTAAAGTTGTAGAATTTGCTCACGCAAATGGTGTGTCAGTAGAAGCTGAAGTTGGAACTATCGGTGGTGAAGAAGACGGAATCATCGGTGATGGTGAATTGGCTCCAATCGAAGATGCTAAAGCAATGGTTGCAACTGGTATCGACTTCTTGGCAGCTGGTATCGGTAACATCCACGGTCCATACCCTGCAAACTGGAAAGGTCTTCACCTTGACCACTTGCAAAAATTGACTGAAGCTGTACCAGGATTCCCAATCGTATTGCACGGTGGTTCAGGTATTCCTGATGACCAAATCCAAGCAGCTATCAAACTTGGTGTTGCGAAAGTTAACGTTAACACTGAATGCCAAATCGCATTCGCTAACGCAACTCGTAAATTTGCTCGTGACTACGAAGCAAACGAAGCAGAATACGACAAGAAAAAACTCTTCGACCCACGTAAATTCTTGGCTGACGGTGTAAAAGCTATCCAAGCATCAGTTGAAGAACGTATCGACGTATTCGGTTCAGAAGGTAAAGCTTAATCTAGCTGAACAATACAAATCAGAAACCTGCCCATGAGGGTGGGTTTTTTGTGTGGTGGAAATAAATTATTTTTCAAGTTTAGGAGGTGGAATTTAATTTGATTCTAAGAAATTTTTTAATTTATGATAAAATAATATCAGGCTTTCAAAGAGAGGAGGAGAGTCATGAGTTCAGCAGATTTTATCTTTTTAGATGGTTATGAAAATGCAGAATTTGATATCCAAGCATTTTGTGCTTCGCTGAGAGATAGGTATTCAGGTGTGATTATAAGGGAAGAAAACGATCATGAAAAAGCCTATCGTCTTTTATGGGATTACCAAAGTCCCGAGGTCTCAGTTGAGGGTGCTTTGAATCGAAAAAATGATGTCTTCGTTATAAACTACTTTGATTCAAAAAATCGGTTACAAGATTATGCCGCCTATATCCTCTGGCTTCGGGAATGGTTTCCATCAGATCAGAAGGTTCTCTTTTGTGATGAGGGCTACACGAAGATATTTCCTCTTTCTCACGACATATCTACAAAGGAGATTGAAATGAAACTTCATAATGAAGGATAAAAAAGTGAATCGAATAGATTCATTATTGAATTTCAAAGTATCAGAAGGAATCATTTGAGGCGACAAAGGTCACCTTTTTGTGTACTGTTGAAGTTGATTAAAGATAGTGAAATTTTTATCGTATATGTATAGCAATGTTGCATCGTATTGGAAAGGTTTTCGTGCTATAATATTAATTAACAATAAAATTTAGTACATCAAAAATTACTAGAGATGTGGGATGTGAGGTTTAAGATGAGAGAAGCAGGACAATTTGATTGGGTAGATTTTTATAAAGAATTTGCGTTTAAACTTGTGAGCTATAAAGAGAAAAGGGCAGAGCTCATTCAAAAGGTTAAGGCAATTTATCAAATGACGGGCATTTCAATGCCAACCTTGGACAAGGACAACAATATCATGGATATTGACCCTTTTACAATTTTTGGTCTATTCAATAAAGGGTTGAAAGATGAAAATCGGATTAAAATTTTGACTGCTATTGCAGAATTATTTGAATTATCTCATGATGTTCCAACTTCATTCGACAGTATTCCCGTTCTCAATAAACAGAATGCGACCTATTATCTTTTTTATACAGATAGAGGGGTTAGTGATATTGATGATTTGTGGGAGCTTTTTGTAGCGGCATTAGCTTATTCCGAAGATTCATCATCTGAAAATAAGGAGCTTCTCTCAGGCTATTTTGATAAAGTCATCAATAGAAAAAACAATGGTACTGCTAAAGTTACGATGGGTTTATATTGGATTGCCCCAAATTCATTTCTGAATCTAGATAGTCGAAATAGATGGTATATTTACGAATCCGGGAAATTACCTCTAGAATTAGTCCATAAACTCCCAAAGGTGAATTCGAAAGTTTCAGCATCAGACTATTTTTCTATTGTTGACTCACTTAAAAACTATTTAGATAGTCCACAATCTGAATTGAAAAACTTCAAGGAATTGTCTTTTGAAGCTTGGAAGTATTCTGAACAGGTGAATAAAGAAGAACAAGCGAAAAAAGAAGTTAGTGAGAGTTCAGCACCTACATACAATCTAGCATCGGAAGACACAAAAGAATTTGAAAAAGGAGATACTAGCTACGCTAGAGAAGATTTTCTAAAAGAAGTTTTTGTATCAGCAGAGGATTATGATCGATTGGCAACGATTCTTCGCCTTAAGAAGAACATCATATTGGAGGGGGCTCCGGGTGTTGGAAAAACATTTATTGCTGATCGACTAGCTTACTCACTGATGGGTGAAAAAGCGATCGATAGGGTAAAGATGGTTCAGTTTCACCAAAGTTACTCTTACGAAGACTTTATTATGGGATTTAGACCTTCTGCCAGTGGTTTTGAACTAAGAAAAGGTCCCTTCTATCAATTTTGTAAACAGGCTGAGGGCGATGAAAGCAATGATTATTTCTTTATCATTGACGAAATTAATCGAGGAAATTTGAGCAAAATATTTGGTGAATTGTTTATGCTTATCGAAATGGATAAGCGAGGAAGAGATCTACAGCTTCTTTATTCGGATGAACAATTCTCAATTCCGGAGAACTTATACATTATTGGTATGATGAATACTGCCGATCGTAGCTTAGCCATGCTAGATTTTGCCTTGAGACGAAGATTTGCATTTTTTGAGCTGAAACCAGGATTTGATTCGGATGGCTTCAAAGAATATCAATCACACTTGAAGAATGAAAAATTTGATGCATTAATAAATACTGTGAAGCATCTAAATGAAATCATCGCTTCTGATGAAAGTTTAGGAGAGGGTTTTTGCATAGGCCATAGTTATTTTTGTAATCTAATACCGAATAGTATCGACCAACAAGTTCTTTCGAGTATTGTAGAGTATGAACTGATACCTCTTTTAAAGGAGTATTGGTTTGATGAGCCCAGCTTAGTTAGAGAATGGAGTAGCAATCTAAGGAGTGCGATTAAGTGATACCGATAAAGAATGTTTATTACATGCTGACTTATGCTTTTAAGGTTCTTAAGGGGCAAGGATATCAGAAACTTGCCACAGAGGAGTTTCATCATACGGCTGATTTGATGAGTGCTATCTTGGCTAAAGGAATTGCCATACAGCTTAAGAGAGGACTGGGAAAGGAATACCTTGCTCAAGTGGAAGAACTCTCTACACTAAGGGGAAAAATTGAGATTACAGAGTCAATCAAAAGTCAATGTACTCTTGGGAAGAAAATATTTTGTACTTATGAAGAGTTTTCAGTAAATAATAGGATGAACCGTATTATAAAATCAACGGTCAATCTTCTGTTGAAAGCAGATATCTCCAAGGATAGGAAGAAAGAATTGCGGAAATTGATGATTTATTTCCGTGATGTTGAACCGATTGATTTGGAAACTGTTAACTGGAATCTGCAATACAACAAAAATAATCAATCTTATAGAATGATGATTGCCATTTGCTATTTAGTGGTAAAAGGTTTATTGCAAACAACATCAGATGGTAACATGAAGATGATGAGTTTCTTAGATGAGCGACGAATGAACAGATTGTATGAAAAATTTATCCTTGAGTATTATAAAAAACATTATCCAGAATTAAATGCGAATGCAGCACAGATACCGTGGGCGTTAGACGATGGTATCGGTGAGATGCTCCCTATCATGCAAAGTGATATTCAGCTTCAAAAAGAGAATTCTATCTTGATTATTGATGCTAAATACTATAAAAGTACAACTCAAATGAATTTTAAAAAGTATTCTCTCCACTCCAACAATCTTTATCAGATTTTTACATATGTCAAAAATAGAGAATACCAAAATCAAGAACATGGTAGCAAAGTGTCGGGGATGTTGCTCTATGCAAAGACAGATGAAGTAGTTCAACCAGATAATGTTTATCAAATGCACGGTAATCAAATCAGTGTTCAGACTTTGGACTTAAATCTTTCCTTTAAAGAAATAGCGAATCAATTGGATACCATTGTTGTATCACATTTTGGAAATGCAAAAAAGTTCCGATGAAGCAGCGGAGAGTGAATCTAGTCGTTTTCAAGATATTCGATCACTGGGATATTCTATGCTTTCTTTCCTATCCTACAAAAAACACTTGTTTTCCCTTCTTAATTACTTTATAATAGAGTGTTACTGAGGCCTTTTAATGTGATAAAGAAGGCAGATTTTAGGAGATGAGAAATTGGCTTTTTGTGTTTAGAGGACACGGTTTGTTGATTTCTTACTAAGGGGAGATAGATATGGCAATGATAGAAGTGGAACATCTTCAGAAAAATTTTGTGAAGACAGTGAAGGAACCTGGGTTAAAGGGGGCTTTGCGTTCCTTTATTCATCCCGAGAAGCAGACCTTTGAAGCGGTCAAGGATTTGACTTTTGAGGTACCCAAGGGCCAGATTCTAGGCTTTATCGGAGCCAATGGAGCTGGGAAGTCGACAACCATCAAAATGCTGACAGGAATTTTGAAACCGACATCTGGTTTTTGTCGGATCAATGGCAAGATTCCTCAGGACAATCGTCAAGACTATGTTAAGGATATTGGGGTTGTCTTTGGACAACGCACCCAGCTATGGTGGGATCTGGCCCTGCAAGAGACCTATACGGTCTTAAAAGAAATTTACGATGTGCCGGACTCGCTTTTCCACAAGCGCATGGCCTTTTTGAATGAGGTCTTGGATTTGAAGGAATTTATCAAGGATCCCGTGCGAACTCTTTCGCTTGGTCAACGGATGCGGGCGGATATTGCGGCTTCCTTGCTCCACAATCCCAAGGTTCTCTTTTTAGATGAGCCGACCATTGGTTTGGATGTTTCGGTCAAGGATAACATTCGTCGGGCCATCACCCAGATCAATCAAGAGGAAGAAACAACCATTCTCTTGACCACTCACGATCTGAGCGACATTGAGCAACTCTGTGATCGGATTTTTATGATTGACAAGGGGCAGGAGATTTTTGATGGAACGGTCAGTCAGCTCAAGGAAACCTTTGGCAAGATGAAGACTCTTTCCTTTGACCTAGTGCCAGGGCAAAGTCATCTGGTCTCTCACTATGAGGGCTTGCCTGATATGACCATTGATAGACAAGGAAATAGCCTCAATATTGAATTTGATAGTTCCCGCTACCAGTCAGCTGACATTATCAAGCAAACTCTGTCTGATTTTGAGATCCGCGATTTGAAGATGGTGGATACGGATATTGAGGATATTATCCGTCGCTTCTACCGAAAGGAGCTCTAAGATGATAAAATTGTGGCGACGTTATAAACCCTTTATCAATGCAGGGATTCAGGAGTTGATTACCTATCGAGTCAACTTTATTCTCTATCGGATTGGCGATGTTATGGGAGCCTTTGTTGCTTTTTATCTCTGGAAGGCAGTCTTTGATTCCTCGCAGGAGGCTTTGATTCAAGGCTTTAGTATGGCGGATATCACCCTTTACATCATCATGAGTTTTGTGACCAATCTTTTGACTAGATCTGATAGTTCCTTTATGATTGGAGAGGAGGTCAAGGATGGCTCCATTATCATGCGCTTGTTGAGACCAGTGCATTTTGCGGCCTCTTATCTCTTCACCGAGCTTGGCTCTAAGTGGTTGATTTTTATCTCTGTTGGACTGCCATTTTTAAGTGTTATTGTCTTGATGAAAATCTTATCTGGGCAAGGTATTGTAGAAGTGCTGGGACTAACTACCCTTTATCTATTTAGCTTGACGCTGGCCTATATGATTAACTTTTTCTTTAATATCTGCTTTGGATTTTCAGCCTTTGTATTTAAAAATCTATGGGGTTCCAATCTACTTAAGACTTCCATAGTGGCCTTTATGTCTGGGAGTTTGATTCCCTTGGCTTTCTTTCCCAAAGTGGTTTCAGATATTCTGTCCTTCTTGCCTTTCTCATCTTTGATCTACACTCCGGTCATGATCATTGTTGGGAAATACGATGCTAGTCAGATTCTTCAAGCGCTTTTGCTACAATTCTTCTGGCTCATAGTAATGGTGGGCTTGTCTCAGTTGATTTGGAAACGAGTCCAGTCCTTTATCACCATTCAGGGAGGTTAGTATGAAAAAATATCAACGCATGCACCTGATTTTTATCAGACAATACATCAAGCAAATCATGGAATACAAGGTTGATTTTGTGGTTGGTGTGCTAGGAGTTTTTTTGACCCAAGGCCTGAATCTCTTGTTTCTCAATGTCATCTTTCAACACATTCCCTCGCTAGAAGGCTGGACCTTTCAAGAGATTGCCTTTATCTATGGCTTTTCCTTAATTCCCAAGGGACTGGACCATCTCTTTTTTGACAATCTCTGGGCACTGGGGCAACGATTGGTACGAAAGGGAGAGTTTGACAAATACCTGACTCGTCCTATCAATCCTCTTTTTCACATTCTGGTTGAGACCTTTCAGATTGATGCCTTGGGCGAGCTCTTGGTCGGTGGTATTTTACTTGCGACAACAGTATCAAGCATTGCTTGGACCCTTCCCAAATTCCTACTTTTCCTAGTTTGTATTCCTTTTGCGACCTTGATTTATACTTCCTTGAAAATCGCGACTGCCAGCATCGCTTTTTGGACCAAGCAGTCAGGTGCTATGATTTACATTTTCTATATGTTTAATGATTTTGCCAAGTACCCGATTTCCATTTACAATTCCCTTCTTCGTTGGTTGATTAGCTTTATCATCCCCTTTGCCTTTACAGCCTACTATCCTGCTAGCTATTTCTTGCAGGAAAAGGATGTCTTCTTTAATATCGGTGGTTTGATTCTGATTTCCCTTGTTTTCTTTTTCATTTCGCTCAAACTCTGGGATAGGGGATTGGATGCCTACGAAAGTGCAGGTTCTTAAGAGGAAGAAACTCAAAGCCTTGTCTCAGGACAGGCTTTTTCTAATGGAGATGAAAATTTCTTGACATCTATTCTCAGAGTGCTATACTAAAAGGGTAATCGCCGATTTAGCTCAGTTGGTAGAGCAACGCACTCGTAACGCGTAGGTCACAGGTTCGATCCCTGCAATCGGCAGAATCAAGAAACCCTAATGGGCTTCTTTTTCTTTTATTACTACTATTCAACCACTTAGACCGAGATATTGACCAGATAGGCAAAAGGGCTTGTTCTTGAAAAAATCCTCTGCTATAATGATTTTTGTAAAGGGCGTGAAGGGTTAATGTCAGACAATTCAGGTTCCTAAAAAATAAAATGGAGACAAAAAAATGAAAAAATTATTGGGACTTGTATTCTTAGTAGCCGCAGCGCTAGTATTGTATTTCGGTTATGTTGGTTGGCCAAGTTTGGATGTCAACCTCTGGTCATTGATTCCAGTAGGTTTGTTCCTCTATTTCACTCTAGAAAATCTTTTGAAAAAAGACTATAAGGCTAGTCTCATGTGCTTGATTATTGCCTTTATCATTGCAAATGCTATTTTTGATCTCTTGCCAATTTCAAGTGGTTTGGTGATTGGTGCCGGTGTGCTAGCTTGTGTAGGACTTGGCTACCTCTTTCCTGATAAGGATAAAAAAGAAGATAAATAGAAAAGTCTCGAGGTTTCTCGAGACTTTGTTTTTATTTACCAGCGTAGTATTTTTGGATGCCTTTCACAATACCTGCGACTAGTCTATCTTGGTATTGATCATCGCGAATCCGTTGATTTTCAGTGAAATTATCCATATAACCGAGCTCTAGGAGGACGGCTGGTTTGGCAGTTTCGCGTAGAACGGCAAAGCTACTTTCCAATAAGCCAGCGTCCTTGGCACCTGTTTCTGCAAGGAGAGAGGAGTGGATAGCAGCAGCGAGGCGTTTGCTTTCACTCATACGATCAGGGTGATTGTGCCAGTATTGATTAATCTTACTTGGATAGTCAGGTTCATCGCTATAGGAGTAGGTTTGAATACCACTTGCTTTTGAGTGAATGTTTCCAGTAGCATTGAAATGGATACTGATAAAGATATCAGAGTTGGTTTTATTTACCATTCTTGAACGCTCAGTCTTAAAATCAACATCGATATCACTGTCACGTGATGTGAGGACAGTATAACCTAATTCTTCTAATTTCTTACGCAGTTTGCGATAGACTTGCATGTTGAGATCTTTTTCGGCTACATTGTAGTAAAAGGCACCTGAATCTCGACCACCATGCCCAGGATCTAGGAAAATGGTATTGCTGTATTGACCTTTTACAAATCCACCTTCTGTTGAAACTTCAGAAATCCATTGGCCGTATTTTTGGAACAAATGTTCCTTTCCGTCTATCTTGTAGGTTCCTGAAACATAATGGCCATTATCGTCCAAATAGTAACGAGCCTTGTAATAGTCGTCATAAATCCACTCATTCTTGGCCATATAGCCACCAGACTTGAGATAGTAGGCTCCAATCCATTCACGAGCCGCATAGGTTCCATTCGCTTTTAGATAGAACCAACTGTTGTAGGCCTTGTCAAAGATCCACTCTTTTTCAGCCATGGCTCCACTAGATTTGAGGTAGTAGCTTCCTTTCCATTTATTGGAAAGCATAACTCCATTTTGTTCAAAGGCATACCAAGTTCCCTTGATTTTCTCCCATTTGTCTTGGCTATATTTCCCATATTCATTAGCGTAATACCAATTTTGGTCAATCTTCACCCAGGAGTTTTCCGCCATGGCCCCGCTACTGCCGAGCAGGTAAGCACCAACGGTCGTTTTGCTGAGCATCACGCCGTTTTTGTCAAAATAATACCATGAACCGTTGACTTTCTCCCATTTGTCTTGCGAGATTCTGCCAGATGGTGTGACATAATACCAATTTTGGTCAACCTTCACCCAGCCATTCTCCGCCATAGCCCCGCTTTTGGTAAGGAGATAACCATCAACGATTGTCCGACTGAGCATGACACCATCTTTGTCAAAGTAGTACCAAACTCCTCCAATTTTTTTCCATTTTTGTTGGATGATTTTTCCAGACTCACTGACGTAGTACCATTTACCCTCAAGAGCTACCCAGCCATTTTCTACCATGACCCCGTCTTTATTGAGAACATAGCCATCAAAGATGGTATCACTGAGTCGGTTTCCATCGTTGTCAAAATAGTACCACTTATCTTGAATTTTTTTCCATTTGAGGACAGGCTGATTGTTTTCATAGAAACGCCACTGTTTGTTTTCTTCCTGCCATCCTTCTTTTTTAGGAGCTTCTTCTTTTGCCTTGTCTTTTGGAAGTGTTGTAACCTCCTCTTCAGTTTTAGTTGAAAGATCTTTCTTATCTTCCTTAGAGTTGCTTTGTTCGGTGGTAGCAGGAGGATTGGCATTACTTTCCTCTGCGTAGATAGGTGCTTGGGCAAATCCTGCCATTGAAAGGACAACAGCACTTGCCAATATAAACTTTTTCAACGATATACTCCAATCATTATTTTCTAAGAAATATTATAAAATATGTCTGGCAGTTTATCAATTATCAAACTGAACTTCTTCTAGTAGATACTCGATAAAGCGTTCGCCCATCTTAGACAGGCTGGTTTTTTCATGCTGGATATAGACTAGTTCAATCGGGTCGTCAATGTCCAGCGGAATGGAAACGATATTGTCTCCGTTGAGGTTACTGTTCAAAATCCCTGTTGCAATGGTGTAACCATCCAAACCAATCAAAAGATTAAAGAGGGTGGCACGGTCACTGACTACGATGGATTTCTTGTGGTGCTCTTGTGAAAGAATCTCCTCTGAAAAGTAGAAGGAGTTGTGCGTCCCCTGGTCATAACTCAGATAAGGAAAGTCTTCCAAATCAGCCAGTTTGACCTTGTCTTTTTTAGCTAGAGGGTTGGTCTTGCTAACAAAGATATGGGGTTGAGCGGTAAAGAGGTGGTGCGCTAGCAGGTGATTGTCATCTAGCATTTTCGTTAAAACATCGCGATTGTAGCTGTTTAAAAAGAGGACACCGACCTCGCTACGGAAGTTCTTGACGTCATCGATAATCTCCCAAGTGCGAGTTTCACGTAGGAAAAGCTCGTATTTTTCCATATCACTTTTCTTGAGCAGGGAGACAAAGGCATTGACCACAAAGGCGTAGTGTTGAGACGAAACGCTAAAGAGTTCGCGGTGGGCGACAGGATTTTTATAGCGTTCCTCCAGAAGTTGGGTTTGCTCGACAACTTGACGAGCGTAGGAGAGAAACTCCATCCCATCACGGGTCAAGGTAATGCCCTTGGGATTGCGGATAAAGATTTCAATGCCCATTTCATTTTCCAAGTCTCGAACAGCATTAGAGAGACTGGGTTGGGTGATAAAGAGTTGCTTGGCTGCCTCATTCATAGAGCCAGTTTCGACGATTTTGATAATATAGTGTAGTTGTTGAATTCTCATGTTTTTATTGTACCACACTTGCGGAAGAATGGGCAATGAAGACGAAGAAAATAGGGGGAAAGAACCGGTCCAGTATTGAAAAAAAGTCTAGAATTTGCTAAAATGGAAGCTATGAAAACATTCTATGATGTGCAGCAATTTCTCAAACAGTTTGGCATTATTGTTTACATGGGGAAGCGCTTGTATGATATTGAACTGATGAAGCTCGAACTCTCTCGGATCTATGATGCCGGTCTGATGGACAAGCTAGACTATCTAGAGGCGGAAGCTGTTCTTCGCAGAGAGCACAAGATAGAATTAGACTACTTAGAGAAAAATGGAGATAAGAACTTATGACAATTTGGATTTTATGGGGAATTGTACTAGCGATGGCGGCGTGGATGGGTTATAACTACCTTCGTATTCGTCGTGCGGCTAAGATTGTGGACAATGCAGAATTTGAAGCCTTGATTCGAAAAGGGCAATTGATTGATGTCCGTGAACCAGCAGAATTTCACAGAAAACATATCCTCGGAGCCCGCAATATTCCTTCAAGCCAATTGAAGTCAAGTCTAGCGGCCCTTCGCAAGGATAAACCTGTCCTTCTCTACGAAAACCAACGTGGACAACGAGTGACCAATGCAGCACTTTATTTGAAAAAACAAGGTTTCTCTGAGATTTATATCCTTTCTTATGGGTTGGATTCTTGGAACGGGAAGGTCAAGACGAGCTAACATTCTATTAAAAACTGTTGAATGATAGATAAAGCTAGCATTTTATGGTATCATCATTTATATTAAATTTAAGGAGATTTTATAATATGAATTCACAACAAAAGAAAAAACCTTCACTTATTTTAGGTATCCTATCTATTGTGCTCGGTTTGCTATCTCCAATAGTAGGTCTGGTTTTGGGTATCATAGGATTGGTCTTGGCTATTTCATATCAAAAAGAATCTGGACTAGACTATAAAACAGAAAGAATTCTCAATATCGTAGGACTTGTAGTTTCTGTTCTTAACTGGATATTAGCCATCGCATTAGTTTTTAGATAAGCAAAAACAAAAAAAGCTTTAAACATAAAGCTTTTTTCTTTTATCCACTTTTCTCTAAATAGTTTTTAATGATTTCCAATTCCTCTGGATTCAAGGGACGGTATTGCCCTTCTGCTAGTTCTGGGTCTAATGTAAAATCACCGAATTGGACTCGTTTTAGGGAAGCGACCTTGACACCAACTGAGAGGAACATTTTTTTAACCTGATGAAATTTTCCTTCTGAGATGATAATAGAGGCTTGGCTCTCTGTTGGGCTTGAGGACAGAATTTCGAGCTGAGCAGGTTTACAAGTGGTCCCGTCTAAAAAGACAATCCCCTCTTTGAATTTTTGGATATGGTCTGACGTGAGCGGTCCGTTTACTACCACTTGATAGGATTTATCGACATGGTACTGGGGATGAAGGAGTTGGAAGCCTAAAGGTCCATTGTCTGTCAAAAGGAGCAGTCCCGTCGTATCGCGGTCTAATCTGCCGACAGCATAGAGCTGGTTAGACTGGATGTCAGGTGGAAGGAGGTCCATGACGGTTGGAAGTTTCTTATCCTTGCTAGCTGTAACGACTCCGTTTGGCTTATGAAGCATGAGGTAGTTGTGCTCGTATCCTTGAATCTGCCGTCCTTGAAAGACTAATTTCTGCAATCCAGTGTCGACATTTTGAGCGAGGGAGCTGGCTGGACAATCGTCCACTAGGATTTCTTTTTTTAATAGTGCCTGTTTCATAGCCTTGCGACTGACCTTTTCTTGGGCTAATAATCTATCTAAACGCATACCAGCTTATCTTATCATAAGTCTCTGACTTTGAAAAGAGTTGCCTTGCTTAGAAAAGCAGAGTGAAAACATTTACACTTAGCTGAACTGTGATTTTTGAATGAGACTGTGGTATAATTGTTCAGTTAGAAATAAAAATTTAAATATTAGAGGAAATCATGACAAAATTAAGAGAAGATATCCGTAACATTGCGATTATCGCCCACGTTGACCACGGTAAAACAACCCTCGTTGACGAATTATTGAAACAATCTGAAACTCTTGATGCACGTACTGAATTGGCAGAGCGTGCTATGGACTCAAACGATATCGAAAAAGAGCGTGGAATTACCATCCTTGCGAAAAACACTGCCGTAGCCTACAACGGAACTCGTATCAATATCATGGACACACCAGGACACGCGGACTTCGGTGGAGAAGTTGAGCGTATCATGAAAATGGTTGACGGTGTTGTTTTGGTCGTAGATGCCTACGAAGGAACCATGCCACAAACTCGTTTCGTATTGAAAAAAGCCTTGGAACAAGACCTTGTCCCAATCGTGGTTGTCAACAAAATCGACAAACCATCAGCTCGTCCAGCAGAAGTAGTGGATGAAGTTTTGGAACTCTTCATCGAGCTTGGTGCAGATGATGATCAGCTTGATTTCCCAGTTGTTTATGCTTCAGCTATCAACGGAACCTCTTCACTTTCTGACGATCCTGCTGATCAAGAAAAAACAATGGCACCAATCTTTGATACCATCATTGACCATATTCCAGCTCCAGTCGACAATTCAGATGAGCCTTTGCAGTTCCAAGTGTCACTTTTGGACTACAATGACTTCGTAGGTCGTATCGGTATCGGACGTGTTTTCCGTGGTAGTGTGAAAGTTGGAGACCAAGTTACTCTTTCTAAACTAGACGGCACAACGAAGAACTTCCGCGTTACAAAACTCTTCGGTTTCTTTGGTTTAGAACGTCGTGAGATCCAAGAAGCCAAAGCAGGTGACTTGATTGCTGTATCCGGTATGGAAGACATCTTTGTCGGTGAAACCATTACTCCGACAGACGCAGTTGAAGCTCTTCCAATCCTACACATCGATGAGCCAACTCTTCAAATGACTTTCTTGGTCAACAACTCACCATTTGCTGGTAAGGAAGGTAAATGGGTAACGTCTCGTAAGGTGGAAGAACGCTTGCAAGCAGAATTGCAAACAGACGTTTCCCTTCGTGTTGACCCAACTGATTCACCAGATAAATGGACTGTTTCAGGACGTGGAGAATTGCACTTGTCAATCCTTATCGAAACCATGCGTCGTGAGGGTTATGAACTTCAAGTATCTCGTCCAGAAGTTATCGTAAAAGAGATTGATGGTGTTAAATGTGAGCCATTTGAACGTGTTCAAATCGATACTCCAGAAGAATACCAAGGATCTGTTATCCAAAGCCTTTCTGAACGTAAAGGTGAAATGTTGGATATGATTTCAACTGGTAATGGTCAAACTCGTTTGGTCTTCCTAGTTCCAGCGCGTGGTTTGATCGGTTACTCAACTGAGTTCTTGTCAATGACTCGTGGCTACGGTATCATGAACCATACCTTCGACCAATACTTGCCATTGATTCCAGGAGAAATTGGTGGACGTCACCGTGGTGCCCTTGTTTCCATCGATGCTGGTAAGGCAACAACCTACTCAATCATGTCTATCGAAGAACGTGGTACTATCTTTGTCAACCCAGGTACTGAAGTTTACGAAGGAATGATCATCGGTGAAAACTCTCGTGAGAATGACTTGACAGTTAACATCACTAAGGCGAAACAAATGACCAACGTCCGTTCAGCTACTAAGGACCAAACAGCGGTTATCAAGACACCTCGTATCTTGACACTTGAAGAGTCGCTCGAGTTCTTGAACGACGATGAGTACATGGAAGTTACGCCTGAGTCTATCCGTTTGCGTAAACAAATTCTTAACAAGGCAGAGCGTGAGAAAGCCAACAAAAAGAAAAAATCAGCTGAATAAGAGCTAGAAAGAGATAAAGATGGTTTATTTAATCATAGGAATCCTCTTATTACTACTCTATGTATTTGCGACACCACAAAGCATTAAAGGAACAGTCAACATCGTTATCTTGGTCTTTGTAGTTGTTGCACTCTTGATTTTGCTGATGTTGTCCATCTTGCAGATCTTCCAATTACCGACAGAATTCTTTGTCACAATCGCCATGCTGGCTCTAGCCTACTTTAGCTTGAGAGACATTACGCTCATGCCTGTAAAAAAGGGTAAGAGAAGATAATAGAAGAGGCTGGGTAATGACTCAATTTGAGGAGAAAATCTAGCAAATTTTTCCATGATAAAACGCATAATATCAAGGTTTTTGAATGCCTGATATTATGCGTTTTTATGATTTTTAAAACTTTTTGAGCGACCTATTAGAAAGTGGATACTCTTACAATTATTTTGGAAATAATTTAATTTCTGATTTAACGTATATTTTTTCAGAAGGGCTATTATTCCAATTTTTTCAAGGGTAGTCTTAATTTGGACCGAAAGAAAAAGATTGAAGAAATCGTCCAAAATGAACTTTTCTTCAATCTGGAGGTTCGCACCTCTTTTTTTATTTCTTCTTATGATTTAATACTGCATTGAGGACAATGGCGAGTAGGCTTGCTACGACAATTCCGTTTGAGAAGAACATTTGGAAGGCTGTTGGCATGCTAACGAAGAGATTACTATTGTTGAGTCCGACACCTGCAGCGATGGATACAGCTGCGATAAGGAAGTTATGTTCATTGTTAGCAAAGTCAACGCGGGCGAGGATTTGCATACCTTGAAGGGAAACAAAACCAAACATCACCAGCATGGCCCCTCCAAGGACAGGACTTGGAATGATTTGAGCGAGGGCACCAAACTTAGGAAGGAGTCCGAGGAGGACTAGGAAACCAGCTGCGTAGTAGATTGGCAGACGGGTTTTGATACCTGACAATTTAACCAAACCAACGTTTTGTGAAAATCCTGTGTAAGGGAAGGTGTTAAAGATTCCTCCGAGAAGTACAGCCAAACCTTCTGCTCGGTAACCGTTGCGAAGGCGCGTGCTGTCGATGGGGTCATTGGTGATATCAGACAAGGCTAGGTAAACACCAGTGGATTCAACCATAGACACCGTTGCAATGATACACATCATGACAATAGAGGAGATTTCAAAGGTTGGCATTCCAAAGTAGAGGGGAGTTGGGACATGGACTAGTGGTGCTGCCGCAACAGGAGAGAAGTCAACCAAGCCCATAGTGGCAGCAATGGCGGTTCCGACAACCAGACCAATCAAAATAGAGATAGACTTGATAAATCCTTTGGTAAAGATGTTGATCAAGAGGATGATTAGAACAGTGATGGCTGCAAGTAGGAGACTTTGACCTGTTGGCTCTGGGACATTATTTCCCATATTTCCGATAGCGACAGGAATCAGGGTCAATCCAATCGTGGTAATGACAGATCCTGTAACGATGGATGGGAAGAGATTGGCGACTTTTGAGAAAATGCCGGAAATCAGAACTACATAAATCCCTGAAACGATAAGGGCACCAAACATAGCTCCGCTACCGTGACTCTGCCCAATCATAATCAAAGGAGCGACGGATTGGAAGGCAACTCCGAGAACGACTGGTAGCCCAACACCAAAGTATTTGTTGAGTTGGAGTTGGAGGAAGGTGGCCACCCCACACATGAATATATCTGTGGAGATTAGGTAGGTCAACTGCTCAGCTGAATAGCCAAGAGCTGTCGCAATCATGATAGGAACCAGGATAGAACCTGAGTACATGGCTAGTAAGTGCTGTAAGCCAAGAACGGCTGCTTGCGAGTGTTTTTCTTGTTGTTGCATTAGAGATCTGCCTCCTTAAATACGACCTGACCATTTTCGAAACGATCCAAGCGAGCGAGTGATAGGACTGGGTAGCCGGCTTTCTCGAGCAAGTCACGACCATCTTGGAAGGATTTTTCGATAACAATTCCGATAGCTTCGACTTTTGCTCCGGCCTGTTCGATGATTTGGATCAATCCTTTGGCAGCTTGTCCATTGGCAAGGAAATCATCGATAATCAAGACCTTGTCATCAGGTGAGAGGAATTTTCCAGCGATGGAAACCGTGCTGGTCACCTGCTTGGTAAAGGAGTAGACTTGGGCGGTTAAGATGCCTTCGTTCATGGTGATGTTTTTGGCTTTCTTGGCGAAAATCATGGGAACGTTTAAGGCTTCAGCTGTAAAAACGGCTGGGGCAATGCCCGATGCTTCAATGGTCACGACCTTGGTAATGCCAGCAGAAGCGAATTTGTCCGCAAATACCTTACCAATTTCCCGCATCAAGCTAAAGTCAACTTGGTGGGTTAAAAAGGAATCCACCTTGAGGATGTTGTCACCCAAGATATGTCCATCCTCAAGGATGCGCTCTTCTAATAATTTCATAAGACCTCCTAAAGTCTAAAAGATGCTTCATTTGCTTGTTTAGAGATTCTGGCAAGAAATAGAAAAAGGACCTACTTAACAGATAAGCAAGCCCTCAAAATAGGTATGTCTAAAAACATACCCTCAACAGACTTACTCATTGTTAGGTGTTCCGGCACCTTGTAGAAACGTCGTGCCAATTCACGACATAAACAAGTAAAATGGTACTATTATCAAACGCAATAGCGCTAATGTTATTATTTTACACTAAATAACTTTAGAAATCAAATATTTTGTTGGCGTTTAGATGAAAAAAGCGAACAAACAGAAACCTACAAGACGATACAGTATTGTAGGTTTCGAATATTCTATTCGCTAAATCTTAAAAAATAGCCATCTGGATCCAAGACTGCAAATTCGTGAGGATAGATGTAGTGATCCCCAACACGAAATGTTCTCTTAGTCAAAGGACGATGGATAGGATAGTCAGCTTCCAGCAGTTTTTGGTGGAGCTGAGGGACATCTTCAATGCCAAAGGAAATATTGACACCGCGCCCGAAAGGATAGGTTAGTTGGGCTAATTCTTCTGTGCTGCCTTCTTCTAGCATAAGTTGGCAGTCTTCAAGCGAGAGGAAGAGAAATTTCTCCTCTGGACGCTCGTATTCGACAGAAAATCCCAGCAAGTCGCAGTAGAAGTGGCGTGACTTTTCGAGGTCAGATACTACAAATTCAGGAATGACAGCTTGATAGTCCATTAGCTTTCTCCTTAGAGTTCAATTTCCAATACAATCGGCGTATGGTCTTGACGCGCACCAGAGTCAATCATGTCAGACTTGGTCACCTTGTCAGCCACGCGGTTGCTAGTGAGCCAGTAGTCGATTCTCCAGCCTGTATTGTTGATTTTAGAAGTCTTGCTGCGTTGTGCCCACCACGTGTAACATTCTGGGACGTCACCGTGAATGTGGCGGAAGGTGTCAGTAAACCCAGTTGCCAAAAGGTTGGTAAAGCCAGCACGTTCTTCGTCTGTAAATCCAGGTGAACGGCGGTTGCTGGCAGGGTTTGCAAGGTCGATTTCCTTGTGGGCTACGTTGTAGTCACCCGTCGCAAGGACTGGTTTTTCTTTGTCTAGTTGCGCCAAATACTCAGCATATTTGACATCCCAGACTTGGCGTTCTTCCAAGCGTTTGAGACCGTCGCCAGCGTTTGGAGTGTAAACTTGGCTCACGAAAAATGTATCAAATTCCAAGGTGATGATGCGGCCTTCCAAGTCCATGGTAGAAGGGGCACCGATTTCTGGGAAGCTGATCGTTGGTGTGAGTTCTTTTTTATAGAGGAACATGGTTCCAGCATAGCCTTTGCGAGCAGGTTCTTGAGAGGAACGCCAAGTGTTTTCATAGCTTGGGAAGAGTTCTTCTAAAATTTCCAAGTGTTTTTTTGTAGGCCCCTTGGCAGAAAGCTTGGTTTCTTGAATGGCGATAATATCAGCATTTTCGGCTACCAAGGTTTGTAGGACTTCTTGGGACAATTTTGCACGAGCCGAGTCGCTCGTTAGGGCTGCATTGAGGGAATCAATATTCCATGAGATGAGTTTCATAAAGTTACCTTTTTCATTCAGATTATAGACTATATTATATCAAAAAAAGGCGTATTTCCCCAACGTATGGTTTGAAAAATCACCCTCTTTCGTTTATAATTAAGAATGATTTTATGAAAGGGAGTGAAAATATATGAAATTCTATTCTTATGACTATGTACTCAGCCAAATCGGTCAGCAAAATGGTATCATGGTTGGCTTTGGAATTGTTCTATTAGCTGTGACAGGTTTTTTTGCTTTTAAGGCATACCATGATAAAAAGGGGACCAAATTTCGTGAGTTGGTCATGATTTCAGCCTTGACCTTATTAGCTCTGCTTTTGGTCAGCATCACGACTTATCAAAACAATCAAGTTTCTAATAATAAATTTCAAGCTTCACTTCATTTCATCGAGCTTGTTTCCAAAGAATTGGGAGTAGACAAGTCAGAGGTCTATGTCAATACTTCTGCGGACACGGATGGCGCACTTATCAAGGTCGGAGATCACTATTACCGTGCCTTGAACGGAAGTGAGCCAGACAAGTACCTGTTAGAGAAAGTCGAATTGTATAAAACAGATGCAATTGAACTGGTGGAGGTGAACAAATGACACTCAATTATATCGAAATTTTAATTAAACTAGCCTTAGGTCTCTTTTCTCTGGTTTTTGTAATCAATGTGACAGGAAAGGGCAACCTAGCGCCTAACTCAGCAATAGATCAAATTCAGAACTATGTACTAGGGGGGATCATCGGTGGGGTGATTTACAATAGCGCCATCAGTATCCTTCAGTATGCAGTTATCCTGATTATGTGGACCATTCTGGTCTTGACTCTCAAATGGCTTAATAATAATGTTCACTTTGTGAAACGTTTGATTGATGGGAAGCCAACCCTGCTCATCAAAAATGGGAAGATTGATCCAGAAGCCTGCCGTTCGGTTGGTTTATCAGCAGCGGACGTAGCACTTAAGCTCCGTAGCCAGGGAATTTTCCAAATGAAACAAGTCAAACGCGCTATGCAGGAGCAGAACGGTCAACTTATCGTAGTCCAAATGGGAGATGAGAATCCCAAGTATCCTGTTGTCACAGACGGTGTTATCCAAGTGGAAATTTTGGAGACCATTGGTCGGAGCGAAGACTGGCTGCTTGATAACCTCAGTAAACAAGGGTATGACAATGTTGCCAATATCTTTATCGCTGAGTATGACAAGGGTGTCGTCTCAGTCGTAACTTATGAATAAGAAAAACCTGGGGTCTTGTACTCTTCGAAAATCAAATTCAAACCGCGTCAACGTCGCCTTGCCGTACTCAAGTACAGCCTGCGGCTAGTTTCCTAGTTTGCTCTTTGATTTTCATTGAGTATTGGCCTCAGGTTTCCATTTGCAATCAGAAAGGGATTTTATGTCCATTATTCAAAAACTCTGGTGGTTTTTCAAGTTAGAAAAGCGCCGTTATCTAGTCGGGATTGTGGCTTTGGTCTTGGTCTCTGTCTTCAATCTCATTCCCCCCATGGTCATGGGACGAGTGATTGATGCCATTACGTCGGGGCAATTAACCCAGCAGAACCTGATTTTGAACCTCCTTTATCTGCTTTTTGCAGCTTTGGGTATGTACTATCTACGCTATGTTTGGCGCATGTATATCCTTGGAACTTCCTATCGTTTGGGGCAGATCATGCGGTCTCGCTTGTTTGAGCATTTCACAAAAATGTCGCCAGCCTTTTATCAGACCTATCGGACGGGGGACTTGATGGCACACGCCACCAATGATATCAATGCTTTAACCCGTTTAGCAGGGGGCGGTGTTATGTCTGCGGTGGATGCCTCTATCACGGCTCTGGTGACTTTGCTGACCATGCTTTTTAGCATTTCATGGCAGATGACCTTGGTTGCCATTCTGCCTTTGCCTTTCATGGCCTATGCGACTAGTCGTCTTGGGAGAAAGACCCACAAGGCTTTTGGCGAGTCACAGGCAGCCTTTTCCGAACTCAATAACAAGGTGCAGGAGTCTGTATCAGGTATCAAGGTGACCAAGTCTTTCGGTTATCAGGCGGATGAGTTGAAGTCCTTTCAGGCAGTTAATGAATTGACCTTCCAAAAGAATCTCCAAACCATGAAATACGATAGTCTCTTTGACCCCATGGTTCTCTTATTTGTTGGTTCATCCTATGTTTTAACCCTTTTGGTCGGTTCCTTGATGGTTCAGGAGGGGCAGATTACAGTTGGGAATCTGGTCACTTTTATCAGTTATTTGGATATGTTGGTCTGGCCTCTTATGGCTATTGGTTTCCTCTTTAATATCACTCAAAGGGGGAAAGTTTCTTACCAGCGAATTGAGGATCTTTTGTCTCAGGAATCACCTGTAAAAGATCCTGAATTTCCTCTGGACGGTATTGAAAATGGACGTTTGGAGTACGCCATTGATAGCTTTGCATTTGAAAATGAGGAAACACTGACGGATGTTCACTTTAGTCTGGAAAAAGGGCAAACCCTAGGTTTGGTCGGGCAGACAGGCTCTGGGAAAACGTCCTTGATTAAACTTCTCTTGCGTGAATACGATGTGGATAAGGGAGCCATTTATCTAAATGGTCATGATATTCGGGACTATCGTCTGACAGACCTTCGTAGCCTCATGGGCTATGTTCCTCAGGACCAGTTCCTCTTTGCGACCTCTATCTTAGACAATATCCGCTTTGGCAACCCTAACTTGCCCCTTTCGGCGGTCGAGGAAGCGACCAAGCTAGCCCAAGTTTACCAAGACATTGTAGACATGCCTCAGGGATTTGATACGTTGATCGGTGAAAAGGGAGTTAGTCTCTCAGGTGGTCAAAAGCAACGTCTGGCTATGAGTCGGGCTATGATTTTAGATCCTGATATCTTAATTTTAGATGATTCCTTGTCAGCTGTGGATGCTAAGACAGAGTATGCGATTATCGACAATCTCAAGGAGACGCGTAAGGACAAGACAACCATCATCACGGCTCATCGTCTCAGTGCAGTTGTCCATGCGGATTTGATTTTAGTTCTACAAAATGGTCAAATTATCGAACGGGGCACGCACGAAGAACTGCTAGCCCTAGATGGCTGGTATGCCCAAACCTACCAGTCTCAGCAATTGGAAATGAAAGGAGAAGAAGATGCAGAATAAGAAAGAACAATGGGCTGTATTGAAGCGCTTGATGTCCTATCTCAAGCCTTATGGCCTCCTCACCTTTTTGGCACTCAGCTTTCTCCTCGCGACGACGGTCATTAAAAGTGTCATTCCCCTCGTGGCTTCCCACTTTATCGACCAGTACCTCAGCAACCTAAACCATCTTGCTGTGACCGTTTTGCTGGTCTACTATGGCCTTTATATCCTGCAAACTCTGGTCCAGTATGTCGGTAATCTTCTCTTTGCGCGGGTGTCCTACAGTATTGTCAGAGATATTCGTCGCGATGCCTTTGCCAATATGGAGAAACTGGGCATGTCTTATTTTGACAAGACGCCAGCAGGATCCATCGTTTCTCGTTTGACCAATGATACCGAGACCATCAGTGATATGTTTTCAGGGATTTTATCCAGCTTTATTTCAGCAGTTTTCATCTTTCTGACAACCCTTTATACCATGTTGGTTCTGGATTTTCGTTTGACAGCTTTAGTCCTGCTCTTTCTTCCCTTGATTTTCCTGTTGGTCAATCTCTATCGGAAAAAATCAGTGAAAATCATCGAGAAAACCAGAAGTCTCTTGTCTGATATCAATAGTAAGCTGGCAGAGAATATCGAGGGAATCAAGATTATCCAGGCCTTTAATCAAGAGAAGCGCCTGCAGGCAGAATTTGATGAGATTAACCAAGAACACTTGGTCTATGCCAACCGTTCTGTAGCCTTGGATGCCCTCTTTTTGCGCCCTGCCATGAGTTTGCTGAAACTCCTAGGTTACGCCGTATTGATGGCTTACTTTGGTTACCGTGGTCTTTCTATCGGGATAACGGCTGGAACCATGTATGCCTTTATCCAGTACATCAACCGTCTCTTTGATCCCCTAATTGAGGTGACGCAAAACTTTTCAACCCTTCAAACTTCCATGGTGTCTGCAGGTCGTGTCTTTGCCTTGATTGATGAGAGGACCTATGAACCCCTTCAAAAGGATAGTCAAGCAAAGATTACAGAAGGTAATATTCGTTTTGAACATGTGTGTTTCTCATATGATGGCAAACACCAGATTCTGGATGATATTTCCTTTTCAGTTAAGAAGGGCGAAACCATTGCCTTTGTAGGTCATACAGGTTCGGGGAAATCTTCGATTATCAATGTCCTCATGCGTTTTTATGAATTTCAGTCAGGCCGCGTTCTTTTGGATGGTGTGGATATCAGGAACTATAGTCAGGAAGAGCTGAGAAAAAATATCGGATTAGTCTTGCAAGATCCCTTCCTCTATCACGGGACTATCAAGTCCAATATCGCCATGTACCAAGACATTAGTGATGAAGAGGTCCAGGCTGCGACTGCCTTTGTGGATGCAGATTCCTTTATTCAGGACCTTCCGCAGGGTTATGATGCCTCCGTTTCCGAGCGTGGTTCGAGCTTTTCTACTGGCCAGCGCCAGCTTCTTGCCTTTGCTAGAACAGTCGCCAGTCAGCCTAAAATCCTGATTTTGGATGAAGCGACTGCCAATATTGACTCTGAAACAGAAAGTTTGGTTCAAGATTCCCTAGCTAAGATGAGACAGGGGAGGACGACCATTGCTATTGCTCATCGCCTTTCGACCATCCAGGACGCCAACTGCATTTATGTCTTGGACAAGGGGCGTATCATCGAGAGTGGAACCCATGAGGAACTCTTGGCCTTGGGAGGAACCTATCACAAGATGTATCGTTTGCAGGCTGGAGCCATGTCCTAATAAGAATTCCTCCAAATTACAGCTTTCTTGCACCGCCTTTTCCATTTTGTGGTATAATGAAAAATGTTGACAAATAGTATAATAAAAACAAAGGAGAAACAGCATGCTGAAATGGGAAGACTTGCCCGTGGAAATGCAATCAAGCGAGGTTGAGTCTTATTACCAGCTTGTCTCTAAAAGGAAGGGTTCGCTGATTTTCAAGCGTTGCCTGGACTGGGTTCTGGCCCTGTTTTTGCTAGTTTTGACTTCTCCCATCTTTCTTGTCTTGAGCATTTGGATCAAGTTGGATAGCAAGGGACCTGTCATTTACAAGCAAGAGCGCGTGACCCAGTACAACCGTTCGTTCAAGATTTGGAAGTTCCGTACTATGGTAACGGATGCGGATAAAAAAGGAAGTCTGGTGACTTCAGCTAACGACAGCCGCATTACCAAAGTGGGAAATTTCATTCGTCGTGTGCGCTTGGATGAACTGCCTCAGCTGGTCAATGTTCTTAAAGGCGAAATGTCCTTTGTTGGGACACGACCTGAGGTGCCACGCTACACCGAGCAGTATAGTCCTGAAATGATGGCGACCTTGCTCTTGCCAGCAGGAATCACCTCTCCAGCCAGCATCAACTACAAGGATGAGGATACGATCATCAGTCAAATGACGGAGAAAGGTCTGTCAGTTGACCAGGCTTATGTCGAACATGTCCTTCCTGAAAAGATGCGCTATAACCTCGCCTATCTCCGAGAGTTTAGTTTCCTTGGAGACATCAAAATCATGTTTCAAACCGTGTTTGAGGTACTAAAATAAAGTAGTCATGAGAAAATGAGTACAGACAAAAGGAGCAAATCAATGCCAAATTACAATATTCCATTTTCACCACCTGATATTACAGAAGCAGAAATTGCTGAAGTAGCGGATACCCTTCGTTCTGGTTGGATTACAACAGGTCCTAAGACAAAAGAACTGGAGCGTCGCTTGTCTCAATACACACAGACACCTAAGACTGTCTGCCTCAATTCTGCGACAGCGGCTCTTGAGTTGATTTTACGTGTTTTGGAAGTGGGACCAGGTGATGAAGTCATCGTTCCAGCTATGACCTATACAGCTTCATGTAGTGTCATCACTCACGTAGGAGCAACACCTGTCATGGTGGATATTCAAGCAGATACGTTTGAGATGGACTATGACCTTCTTGAGCAAGCCATCACTGAAAAGACTAAGGTGATTATTCCGGTTGAGCTTGCAGGGATTGTTTGCGACTATGATCGTTTGCTCCAAGTCGTGGAGAAGAAACGGGACCTCTTTACAGCTGCTAGCAAGTGGCAAAAAGCCTTTAACCGTATCGTGATTGTCTCTGATAGTGCCCATGCTTTGGGATCTACTTATAAAGGACAACCAGCTGGTTCTATCGCTGACTTTACTTCCTTCTCATTCCATGCCGTTAAGAACTTTACAACTGCAGAGGGAGGAAGTGCGACTTGGAAAGACAATCCAGCGATTGATGACGAAGAGATGTACAAGGAATTCCAAATCCTTTCCCTTCATGGTCAAACTAAGGATGCTCTTGCTAAGATGCAATTGGGTTCATGGGAGTACGATATCGTAACGCCGGCCTACAAGTGCAACATGACGGATATTATGGCTTCGATTGGTTTGGTACAATTGGACCGTTACCCTGGTTTGTTGCAACGTCGTAAGGACATCGTGGACCGTTATGATCGTGGTTTTGCGGGTACTCGTATTCACCCATTGGCACACAAGACTGATACTGTCGAATCTTGTCGTCACCTCTACATCACCCATGTAGAAGGAGCAAGCTTAGAAGAACGCAACCTCATCATCCAAGAATTGGCCAAGGCAGGAATTGCAAGTAATGTACACTACAAACCGCTTCCGCTCTTGACAGCCTATAAGAATCTTGGCTTTGATATGGCTGATTATCCAAGAGCCTATGCCTTCTTTGAAAATGAAATTACGCTTCCTCTTCATACAAAATTAAGCGATGAAGAAGTTGATTACATCGTTCAGACTTTGGTGAGAATTTCCGAAGAAATACTCGGTTCAGGAAAAAAATCATAAAAAAATCTTGACAAAGATAGAACAATAACATATAATATTCTCAATAAATCAGAAAAGTAGTTATTTTTGATCTTCAGGGAGCCTGTGGTGATTGTGAACAGGTGGTTGGAAGTAGTGAAAGTGGGCTGATTTAAAAAATGAATTTGAAACAATGAAAATTCGGTGCGCACACCTTATAGTGCAACTTGTTGTTAGACAAGGTAGAGATGTAAAGGGGGATAGTCCCTTTATAATTGAGGTGGCACCGCGTTACCAACGCCCTCACACGGAAGTAGATTCTGTGTGTGGGCTTTTTTCATATCTTGAAATCAATACTGAAAGAGGAAAAATTTTATGACAACTAAAGGTTATTTTGGACAATTTGGTGGTAGTTTTGTACCGGAGCCGATTCAGGCTTTGTTGGATGAGTTAGAAGTGACATTTGATAAATACAAGGATGATCCAGAATTTTTGGCAGAATTTCGCCATTACTTGAAGGATTACTCAGGTCGCGAAACACCACTCTATTTTGCGGAAAGTTTGACAGACCACCTAGGTGGCGCTAAGATTTATCTCAAGCGCGAAGATCTTAATCACCTTGGTTCTCACAAGCTCAACAACGTTTTAGGACAAATCCTTCTTGCCAAACGTATGGGCAAAAAACGAGTGATTGCAGAAACAGGAGCTGGTCAGCACGGTGTTGCGACAGCAGCTGCTGCAGCCAAGTTTGGTATGGCTTGTGATGTCTACATGGGGGCAGAAGATGTGGAGCGTCAACGTCTCAATGTCTTCCGTATGGAGATGATGGGAGCAACTGTTCACGCGGTTGAAACGGGAACTCGAACTCTCAAGGACGCGGTTGATGCAGCTTTTGGAGCATGGATGAATGACCTTGAAGCCTTCTACGTTTTAGGATCTGCTGTAGGGCCTCATCCTTATCCTACCATTGTTCATGAATTCCAAAAGGTTATCAGTGAAGAATCTCGTCGTCAAATCTTAGAAAAAGAAGGCCGTTTACCAGACTACGTCATTGCCTGTGTAGGTGGTGGTTCCAATGCCATCGGTGCTTTTTCGCAGTATGTGGCTGATGAAGAAGTCAAATTGGTAGGAGTAGAAGCTGCCGGTCACGGACTTGATACAGACAAGCACGCAGCAACTATGACAAAAGGTAGTGTCGGAATTGTCGATGGTATGAAGACTTATGCAGTCTTTAAGGAAGATGGAGAGCTGGCGCCAGTTTACTCTATCTCTGCTGGTTTGGACTATCCAGGGGTTGGTCCAGAACACGCCTACTTCAAAGATTCTGGCCGCGTAGAATACGTAGCAGCGACAGATGAAGAAGCTGTTCAAGCCTTGCTCCTTCTAAGTAAGACAGAAGGGATTATCCCGGCGATTGAAAGTTCGCACGCCATCGCAGAAGCGGTTAAACGTGCACCGAAACTAAGTAAAGATGAGATTATCATCATCAATGTCTCTGGTCGTGGAGACAAGGACGTAGCTGCGATTGCAGACTACCTAGAAGCTAAAAACAACTAATCATTCCAAGACTAAAGGGAGAAAACTGTGATTTTATTGATTGATAATTACGATTCTTTTACCTATAATCTGGCTCAGTATATCGGAAATTTTTCTCCTGTTGAGGTCTTAAGAAACGATGACCTTCGTCTCTATCAAGTCGCGGAAAAGGCTCAAGCGCTTGTCTTTTCACCTGGACCTGGTTGGCCGGCTGATGCTGGAAAGATGGAGGAAATGATTCGAGATTTTGCAGGCCGAAAACCAATTTTAGGGATTTGTCTTGGACATCAGGCTATTGCTGAGACATTTGGTGGAAAACTCGGCTTAGCTCCTAAGGTCATGCATGGTAAACAAAGTCAGCTACAATTTGAAGCTCCATCCATTCTCTACGATGGAATAGAGAACAAATGTTCAGTCATGCGTTACCATAGTCTTATGGTAGAGGAATTACCCGAAGATTTTGAAGTTACAGCTCGTTCGACGGATGACCAAGCTATTATGGGAATTCAGCACAGGAACCTGCCTATCTACGGTTTCCAGTATCATCCAGAAAGTATCGGCACGCCAGATGGCTTAACCACCATACGAAACTTTATTGAGAAAGTAATTTAACTGGAAAATTTCACTCAATTGAAAAGCTCTCCACCAAGGAGAGCCGATTGAGGACTTTATCAAACAAGCAGTAGCTTACCAAAAATAATCAAACAAGCAGCAAGTAAGAGGAAAGGCACAAAAGGAAGTCTTTCCTTTTTCTTTTGCAGGAGAAAGGCCAGGATGCCTGTCGCAGAAGCAAACTGGATCAAGATGAGTAATTCTGTCACACTAAAAACGAGAGCGCAAGAAGCTAGAAAGAGAAAATCCCCTGCGCCTATGCGGATATCGATAAAATGAGCCATGATTCCGAGGACAAGGAAGAAGAGCATAATCGGATTCCAACCACAGAAAGCCATGAGGATTAGGTGGAAAGTTAGCCAAACCATTAAGGGATATTCCTGATGGCGAAAGTCGTAGATGCCCAAGGTTGAGCCAGCAGTGATTAGGATGGCTTGACCCAAGGAAAGCCAACCCCAAGACCAAGTCAGAAAGAGGACACCCAAGCCCAATTCAAAGAGGGCATACCAGAAAGGATAGTGTGCCTTGCAGTAGCGACAGCGAAAGCGATTGAAGAGCTGAGAGAGGATCGGAATCAAATCTAGTGGACGCAAGCGAGTCTGACAGGAATCGCAGTGACTAGCCGATCGGATAATGGATTGCTCAGGGAAACGGTCAATGACCAAACCTAGAAAGGAAGCGAGAATGCTCCCGACAAGAAAAAAATAAAGATCAATCATACTTATCTATTCGTAAAAAATAAGAGAAGTAGTATAATGGAGAAACATAGATAAGATGGTGAGGTCAAGATGATGATTCGTTTTGAAGAAAATATGAGCACAGAAAATGCTCAGCTCGTATGCCAATGGTCTAACTCCCTTGGCAAATCCTTTCAAGAACAATGGATGGGAACAATGATTCCTTTTCCCTTAACAATTCAAATCTTGCAAGATTTGGAAGGAATCTTTTCAATCTTTGATGGACAAGAGTTTGTGGGGCTTATCCAGAAAATCAGACTAGAAGACGGCAATCTTCATATCGGGAGATTTTTTATCAACCCCCAGAAACAGGGGCAGGGCTTAGGTAGCCAGGCTTTAAGGGAATTTGTTAGTTTGGCCTTTGAAAATGAAGACATAGATACTATTTCTCTAAATGTCTATGAGGCAAATCAAACAGCTTACAATCTTTACCAAAAAGAAGGATTTGAAATCGTTCGAATGGTTGAAGTACCTATACGAAAATACATCATGAAAAAGGGGAGATAGAAAGCAAAAAAGCCTTGAAACCAAGGCTTTTTCCTGTTGTATTTAGATGCCCCCTGCAGGGCTCGAACCTGCGACCCATAGATTAAGAGTCTACTGCTCTACCAACTGAGCTAAGAAGGCAAATAAAAAGCTGTATTGGTGCCGAAACTTCACGGTTTGTATTGAACCCGCGCAATTAAGCAGGTGGGCAACTCGCTCTAACTGAAGCTGTTTCCGTGTGAGACGGCCTACATGCTGTTAGAAGACTTTTGTTTCCCTAATAATACAAAAAATAGTCGGTCAACACTTAAGTGTGAAGTCGTACACCACAGCGTTTCTATGTTTATATGATACCACTTTTTCAAAAAAAATCAAGAGGAAAATACAATTTTTTGAAAAGGATTTCACAAGTTTCGTAATTTATCAATGGTTTCCTTGCGTTGCGCCAAGGCTCGTTCGTATTTGCCAGTATCTTCTGGAGAGAAATAGTGCTGGCCTTTGATTTTTTCAGGGAGATAGTCCTGCTTGATCCAATTTCCAGGATAGTTGTGTGGATAGAGATAATCTTGGGCGTTGCCCAGTTCCTTGCTTCCGCTGTAGTGGCCATCGCGCAGGTGCCGTGGAATGGGCAAGTATCCTGATGTTTTAAGATCAGCAAGGGCCTTGTCCATAGCGACGTAGGCTGAGTTGGACTTGGGTGAAAGTGCCAAATCAATCACGACATTGGCGATGAGGATACGAGCTTCGGGGAAACCGATTCTTTGTGCGGCATCCAGAGCAGTTACGGTATGGATCTGAGCTTCAGGATTGGCCAAGCCGATATCTTCATAAGCGATAACGGTCAAACGACGAGCTAGACTAGGTAGATCACCAGCTTCAATCAAGCGGGCAGCATAGTGGAGACTGGCATCCACATCCGAGCCACGGATGGATTTTTGTAGAGCGGAGAGAACATCATAATGCCCGTCGCCATCCTTATCCATAGTAATATAGCTCCGCTGCAGGCTATTTTCCATGATATCGAGCGTGATATGGCGGATGCCTTTGTCATCTGCTGGAGTCGAAAGAACAGCCAAGTCTAGTGAATTAAAGGCAGAACGCAGATCCCCGTTTGTAGATGTTGCGATGAAATCAAGGGCGTTCTCATCTAGCTCAACTGGGAAATCAAAGCCACGTTCAGGGTCAGATAGAGCTAGCTGAATCGCTTCTTTGACATCTTGATTGGATAAGGGTTCTAATTCAAAAATCTGAACACGGCTGCGAATGGCTGGAGTGACAGAAAAGAAAGGATTTTCAGTCGTCGCCCCAATCATGATGACCAGACCACTTTCCAAGAGAGGAAGGAGAAAGTCTTGCTTGGTCTTATCGAGACGATGAATCTCATCTAGCAGGAGAACCAGTCCTCCAGAGAATTTGGCTTCTTCAGCGATTTCTTGCAGTCGCTTCTTACTATCGACTGTCGCATTAAAGGTTCGAAAGGCATACTTGGTCGTTCCAGCGATGGCAGAGGCGATACTAGTCTTGCCGATTCCTGGAGGTCCGTAGAGAATCATGGAGGACAGACGATTGGCTTCCACCATGCGACGGATAATTTTTCCAGGGCCGACCAGATGCTCCTGACCGATGACCTGGTCGATGGTTTTTGGGCGCATGCGAAGCGCGAGATTGTCTGGCATAGTAGTCCTTTCTAACATGGATTTTCTGATGTAGATGTGGTAAGATGGTAGTATCTATTTTAGCATATTTCCGAGCAATCGGGGCGATTAAAGAGTCGCATAGAAAGAGGACAAAATGGCAACATACGGATTTTTAGATGTTTTAGAGGAAGAGTTGGAGAAGAACTTTCCCTTTGACTATGAGATTAGCTGGGACAAGCGCAACCATGCGGTAGAAGTGAGTTTTCTACTAGAGGCACAAAATGCTGCAGGTGTGGAGATGGTGGATGAAGACGGAGAGGTTTCGTCAGACGATATCCTCTTTGAGGAAGCGGTACTCTTTTACAATCCTGCCAAGTCAACCGTCAATGAAGAAGACTATCTGACTGTCATCCCTTACCTGCCTAAAAAAGGTTTTTCACGTGAGTTTTTAGCTTATTTTGCCCTTTTCCTTAAAGATACTGCCGAGGTTGGGCTGGATGCCCTCATGGACTTTTTGGAAGACCCAGAAGCAGAAGAGTTCGTCATGGAATGGAACCAAGAAGTCTTTGAAGAAGGAAAAGCAGGCTTGGAAGAGGGAGAGTTTTATCCTTATCCGAGATATTAGGAGTCTAATATGGAAATAGAAATTTCTGATTTCACAGGTTGCAAAATTGCCCTCTTTTGTGGTGATAAGCTTTTGACGATCTTACGTGATGACAAATCAAACATTCCCTGGCCCAATATGTGGGAGTTGCCCGGTGGTGGACGTGAAGGCGATGAAAGTCCTTTTGAGTGCGTGGCGCGTGAAGTTTATGAAGAACTGGGGATTCGTCTGTCTAAAGATTGTCTGATTTGGAGTAAGGTGTATCCAAGTATGCTTTTTGAGGGGAAGGAGTCCGTCTTTCTAGTTGGCAAGTTGGCTCAGGAACAATTTGACAAGATTGTCTTTGGTGACGAAGGACAGGGATATAGACTGATGAGCATTGACGAATTTCTTGACTCAGATAAGGTTGTACCTCAGTTACAGGATAGAGTGAGGGATTATTTGGAGGAAATAAAATGATTTTTGCAATTGCAACAACGACGTTAAATAAGGAAGTTAAACGCAAACTAAAAACTGGACAATATTCTAGAGAAGAAGCTACATTCATCTATATGGAATATTTAAAGTTAAAGAAGCAGAGAGAAAGTGGTATGAAAGTAGCTGGGATTTCTACGGCTGTTATTTGGGTATTAATGCTTGTTATACCCTTACTGAGTGATGGAGGTCTCGTACTGCCTCTTTCAGTATATTTTTTATTATTGATACTGTTAGCAGGAATTCTTCTATTTGTTTATTATCTTATGTTTGGTATTTTTAAACAGCAGATTCATAGCGCAATGAAAGAACACTACACAGATGTGATTGAAGAATTTAAGGGTCAGTAAAACAGCGTGTGGAAGAGCATAGAAATACTAGTTGAGAGAGTGTGTATTTGGGGGTAGTAGTATGATTCAGATTGTCCGAGCAGGAGCAGAGAATTTAGAAACCGTAATTGCAATTCAAAGGGCTAGCTTTAAGGCTGTCTATGAGAAATATCAAGATGAGTATGATCCCTACCTAGAGGATCGTGAACGAATCAAGTGGAAATTGGTTGAGCGTCCTAATAGCTATTACTACTTTGTGAAAGAAAAGGACGAAAATATCGGATTTTTACGAGTTCAGACCAATGAGGAATTGACGGAGGCTTGGTTGGGAACGGCAGCGATTTTGCCCCAGTATCAAGGAAAAGGTTATGGTTCTGAGGGATTGAGATTACTGGAAAAGGAATTTCCAACGATTAAACAGTGGGATTTGTGTACGGTATTACAGGATGCGGGCATGGTCGCCTTTTATGAGAAAAATGGCTACCGTCAAACCCATATCGAGCCTGAAAAAGAAGGTATGGATATGGTTTACATGAAAAAATTGATTGACAAATAGAAAGGATGGTTCGGTTACATTTCTAAACTGAACCCGCCCTAAACACTGTGCTAAAAAGAGAAACTTCTCTTAGACACAAGAGTCTTCAGAGAGTTTCCTATTTTAGCATTGTGTTTTACGGGCTTGGTATCTTAATGATGGAAACATGGCAAGAGTTAAAAGTTACAGTGAAGCGTGAGGGGGAGGAGTTGGTTTCCAACCTCTTGATTGAGCTAGGAGCGCAAGGTGTTGCGATCGAAGACAGCATGGACTATGTGGGGAATGTCGACCGTTTTGGTGAGATTTTCCCAGAGGTCGAGCAGCAAGAAGAAATCGTGGTGACCGCCTACTACCCTGATACGGTTGATGTGGCAGTGGTTGAGGCGGACTTGCAGGCTCGCCTAGCAGAATTGACAGATTTTATGGATTTGGGTGAGGTCAAGATGGGGACGACTGCCTTGGCTGAGGAAGACTGGGCAGACAACTGGAAGAAATACTATGAGCCAGCTCGTATCACTCATGATTTGACCATCGTGCCATCTTGGACAGACTATGAGGCGACTGCGGGAGAAAAGATTATCAAGCTGGATCCTGGGATGGCTTTTGGGACTGGAACGCATCCAACCACTAAGATGAGCCTTTTTGCCTTGGAGCAGGTTCTTCGTGGTGGTGAAACGGTTTTAGATGTGGGAACTGGTTCAGGTGTCCTCTCCATTGCTAGCTCTCTTCTAGGTGCCAAGGAAATTTTCGCCTATGACCTGGATGATGTGGCTGTTCGTGTGGCTCAGGAAAATATTGAGCTCAACCCTGGTATGGAAAATATCCATGTTGCTGCTGGAGATTTGCTTAAGGATGTGGAGATTGAGGCAGATGTGATTGTGGCTAATATCTTGGCGGATATTCTCATTCATCTGACAGAGGATGCTTATCGCTTGGTCAAGGATGAAGGCTACCTCATCATGAGTGGGATTATCAAGGACAAGTGGGACATGGTGCGTGAATCAGCTGAGTCAGCTGGATTTTTCCTTGAAACCCACATGATTCAAGGGGAATGGAATGCCTGTGTCTTTAAGAAAACCAAGGATATTTCTGGTGTGATTGGAGGCTAGCATGCAACAGTATTTTGTCAAGGGTAGTGCAGTCTCTCCTGTCACCATTGAGGACAAGGAAACCAGCAAGCATATGTTTCAGGTTATGCGCTTGAAAGAGGATGAAGAGGTAACTTTGGTCTTTGAGGATGGCATCAAGCGTTTGGCGCGCGTGATAGATGTGGAAGCGCGTCAGTTTGAGTTGGTTCAAGAATTAGCTGACAATGTGGAACTGCCAATCCAAGTAACCATCGCATCAGGTTTTCCCAAGGGAGACAAGCTGGAGTTCATCACTCAAAAAGTGACGGAACTGGGAGCCAGTCAGATTTGGGCTTTCCCTGCCGACTGGTCCGTTGCCAAGTGGGATGGCAAGAAATTGGGTAAAAAGGTTGAAAAACTAGAAAAAATTGCCCTTGGAGCAGCAGAACAAAGCAAGCGTAATGTTATTCCAAGTATCAAGCTTTTTGAGAAAAAAGCTGACTTTCTAGACCAACTAGAACAGTTTGACTCTATCGTAGTGGCCTATGAAGAATCAGCAAAAGAAGGAGAAGCTGCTGCGCTTCTGCAAGCAGTCTCTGGTCTTGAAAAAGGAGCCAAATTGCTCTTTATCTTTGGCCCAGAAGGCGGTCTCTCACCAGCAGAAATTGAAAGTTTTGAAGTTAAAGGAGCCGTCTTGGCAGGCCTTGGTCCTCGGATTTTGCGAGCAGAAACAGCGCCGCTTTATGCCTTATCAGCCCTTAGTGTTTTATTAGAATTAGAGAAATAAGAGGAAGAAAATGGAACAAAAACACCGTTCAGAATTTCCAGAGAAGGAACTTTGGGACCTAACTGCCCTATACCAAGACCGTGAGGATTTCTTGCGTGCAATCGAGAAAACGCGCGAAGACATCAATCAATTTAGCCGTGACTACAAGGGTAATCTTCATACTTTTGAGGATTTCGAGAAGGCCTTTGCGGAATTGGAGCAAATCTATATCCAGATGAGCCATATTGGCAATTATGCCTTTATGCCTCAGACGACAGACTATAGCAATGAAGATTTTGCTAATATTGCCCAAGCTGGGATGGAATTTGAAACAGATGCCAGCGTAGCTTTGACCTTCTTTGACGACGCCTTGGTGGCAGCAGACGAGGAAGTTTTGGACCGTTTGGGTGAGCTGCCACATTTGACGGCAGCTATTCGTCAGGCCAAAATCAAAACAGCCCACTATCTAGGGGCTGATGTGGAGAAGGTCTTGACCAATCTGGGCGAAGTTTTCTACAGTCCACAGGATATCTATACTAAGATGCGAGCTGGGGACTTTGAAATGGCTGACTTTAAAGCCCATGGTAAGACCTACAAAAATAGCTTTGTGACCTATGAAAACTTCTACCAAAACCACGAGGACGCTGAGGTTCGTGAGAAATCTTTCCGCTCCTTCTCAGAGGGACTTCGTAAGCACCAAAATACAGCTGCGGCAGCCTATTTAGCCCAAGTCAAGTCTGAAAAACTATTGGCAGATATGAAGGGCTATGACTCAGTATTCGACTATCTTCTGGCTGAGCAAGAAGTAGATCGAGCTATGTTTGACCGCCAGATTGACCTCATCATGAAGGATTTTGCGCCAGTTGCCCAGAGATACCTTAAGCATGTTGCCAAGGTGAATGGTCTTGAAAAGATGACCTTTGCAGACTGGAAATTGGATTTGGATAGCGCTCTTAATCCTGAAGTGACTATTGACGATGCTTATGATTTGGTCATGAAGTCAGTAGAACCTTTGGGACAAGAATATTGTCAGGAAGTTGCTCGCTATCAAGAAGAACGCTGGGTGGACTTCGCTGCCAATAGTGGCAAGGATTCTGGTGGATATGCAGCGGATCCATATCGCGTGCACCCTTATGTCCTCATGAGCTGGACTGGTCGTTTGAGCGATGTCTATACCTTGATTCATGAAATCGGGCATTCTGGTCAATTTATCTTTTCAGATAATCACCAAAGTTACTTTAACGCCCACATGTCGACCTACTACGTCGAAGCGCCATCAACATTCAATGAATTGCTTCTCAGTGACTACTTGGAGCACCAATCTGACGATCCACGTCAAAAACGTTTCGCTCTTGCTCATCGCTTGACAGACACCTACTTCCATAATTTCATCACCCACCTCTTGGAAGCTGCCTTCCAGCGTAAGGTTTATACATTGATTGAGGAAGGGGAGACCTTTGGAGCAAGCAAACTCAACAGCATTATGAAGGAAGTTTTGACAGATTTCTGGGGAGATGCTATTGAGATTGATGACGATGCGGCTCTGACTTGGATGCGCCAAGCTCACTATTACATGGGCTTGTATAGTTACACTTACTCTGCTGGTCTTGTTATCTCGACAGCTGGTTACCTTCATCTGAAAAATTCAGAAACTGGAGCTGAAGACTGGCTCAATCTTCTTAAGTCTGGTGGTAGCAAGACACCGCTTGATTCAGTCATGATTATCGGAGCCGATATCTCAACAGACAAACCACTCCGTGATACGATTCAATTTTTGTCTGACACAGTTGACCAGATTATCTCCTACAGTGCCCAGTTGGGAGAGTAAAGATTGGACAGAGTTTTAGGAGAATAATATGAATAGAATCAAAGAATGGCTAGAGCAAGATCCCCAAAGAATGCATTTTATCAAAATTGGTCTAGTTTTGTTGGGAATCATTTTATTGATTGCTTTGCCTACTCTCTATCTTGTTTTGAGCGGAGTTGGTATTTGGTATTTTGTAAAGAAAGCACCAGATATTCGAAAAAGAAATCTAATGATTGGGCTTTTCATTGTCAGTTTTGTTGCAGTTGCTCTTCAAACTCCAACAGTCTCAAAGAAAACTTCATCTTCTCAATCAGAAACTAAGCAGACTGCGACATCTACTACTTCGACAGCTTCAACCACGGATACTTCATCAAGTATAGAGGAAGCAAAACGGATCGAAGAAGAGAAAAAAGCTAAAGAAAAAGCAGAAGAAGAGCGAATTGCTAAAGAAAAGGCTGCAAAGGAGTTGCAAGAAAAAGGTGAAACCCTAGTCAAACAATTGGAAGAAAGTCAAGATGCGAGTCAAGTGAAGTCTGCTAAAGAAACAGTTAATCAGATTGAAAATAACGACAAAAAGACAGAGTTGCTTGATAGGATAGGTGCGGTTGAATCATCAATTTCTCAAAAAGAGGAAGAAAAAAGAATTGCACAGGAAGCTGAAACCAAAGCTCAACAGCAAGATAGAATTGTCTATGTTGCAAACAATGGGAAATCAAAAGTTTATTGGTATAGTAAGGATAGAATGCCTTCAAAAACTAATAAAGCTAACGTTGTTGAGATGACAGAAGCAGATGCAATTGCAGCAGGAAAACGTCCATCGAAAACAGAATAAGAAAGAAAGTCATCTTCGGATGACTTTTTGATAAGTTACTAGAAATGTAGAGGTACTTGAGATGCGTCGAAATTTACAAAGAAAAGTGATAGAAGAAAAACCAAGCTATAGTCTAGAAGAAATTCAGTGGTTACTTGAGCATTTAGGAGATCCCTCTCCAGAAATTCGAGACGAACTTGTTTTTACGAGTTTAGCTAGAGGGATTCAAGAAGAGTTGTTTTCCCTTGAGCAGTATCAGTTTATCTCAGAAGAGGTCTCCTCTGATGAAGGTCTATACAAAGAGATTGATAGTAGAGGAGTTTCAGCTCTTAAACGTTCTTTTAGGGCACTTATTTATGCCAATCTACTGTTCTGCGATGGTACTAAGGAATCACTTTATTACCAGCAGTTGCCTTCTCCTATCAGGGCTATCATGCTAAATCAAGGCTTGTACTATCTTACAAAGGAAAAAGAGACGACGGGCTACTCTCATGAGTTTGGTTGGGTTCACGCTTTTGCGCATGGGGCTGATCTTTTGACGGAAGTTATATGCCATCCTAGCTTTCCAAAGTCAGATATAGCCGAAGCATTTGAAGTCATTGGGAAAATCTTTAAACGTGTTGAGATTCGTTTTACAAATGATGAAGATTGGCGGTTAGCCAGAGCATTTTATGAACCAATCTTACGAGGGAAAATCGAACCGTCTCTCCTCACTGCTTGGTTGCAAACAGTCGAATTTCCCCTGAAAGAAGCAAATGATTTCCATAAATTTTCCAATTTCAGATCTTGTTTGCTGGAAATTTACCTTCAACTAGACTGTCATAAACTTTTACAAGATGAGTTGAAAGAAGCTATTCAATCTTTTCAATACTAGAGATTAGCTGGTCATTTTATGATTTTCAAATAACTTTCCAGTCAATTTTCTTGAAACCCTTTCCTTCTTCTGATAGACTAATACATAGTTTGAAAAAAGGAGACTTATCATGAAAAAATTTGTTGCTGAATTAATTGGTACTTTCATGCTTGTGTTCATCGGAACAGGAGCCGTTGTTTTTGGAAATGGTGTTGAAGGTCTTGGACACCTTGGAATTGCTCTTGCCTTTGGTCTGGCAATTGTGGTAGCAGCTTTCTCAATCGGAACTGTTTCAGGCGCTCACTTGAACCCGGCGGTTTCGATCGCTATGTTTGTAAACAAACGTTTGTCATCTTCTGAGCTTGTAAACTACATCCTTGGACAAGTAGTTGGAGCTTTCCTTGCGTCAGCTGCAGTATTCTTCCTCTTGTCTAACTCAGGTATGTCGACTGCTAGTCTTGGCGAAAATGCCTTGGCAAACGGTGTAACTATCTTTGGTGGTTTCCTGTTTGAAGTCATCACAACTTTCTTGTTTGTCTTGGTTATCATGACCGTGACTTCAGCAAGCAAGGGAAATGGCGCGATTGCTGGTTTGGTCATTGGTTTGTCATTGACAGCCTTGATCCTTGTAGGCTTGAACATCACTGGACTTTCAGTAAACCCAGCTCGTAGCTTGGCACCAGCCGTCTTGGTAGGTGGCGCAGCCCTTCAACAAGTATGGATTTTCATCCTTGCGCCAATCGTTGGTGGCGTTCTTGCAGCTCTTGTTGCTAAAAACTTCCTTGGAACAGAAGAATAATTGAAACTCAAAAAGCCTTGCTCCTCAGTTTGAGGAACAGGGCTTTTTCGTATCTGTTTATACTTGAAAATCAAAGAGCAAACTAGGAAACTAGCCGCAGGTTGCTCAAAGTACTGCTTTGAGGTTGTAGATGAAACTGACGAAGTCAGTAACATATATACGGCAAGGCGACGTTGACGCGGTTTGAAGAGATTTTCGAAGAGTATATTAGCGGTTGTCAATTTTCTCTGGGTAGAGGTCATGTTGGAAGAGGCGTTGTTCTGCTAAGCCTTCATACTTGGTTCCAGGCCTACCGTAGTTGTAGTAGGGATCGATTGAAATACCACCGCGCGGAGTGAATTTTCCCCAGACCTCTAAATAGCGAGGGTCTAGCAAGTTGACCAAGTCTTTTCCGATGGTGTTGATACAGTTTTCGTGGAAATCCCCATGATTTCGGTAGCTAAAGAGGTAGAGTTTGAGAGATTTTGACTCGACACAGAGCTTGTCAGGAATGTAGGAAATATAAATAGTCGCAAAATCTGGCTGAGCAGTGATTGGGCACAGCGAGGTAAATTCAGGACAGTTGAATTTGATGAAATAGTCATTTTCCACATGACGATTGTCAAAGGATTCGAGGACTTCGGGTTGATAGTCAAAAATGTAGTTGGTTTCTTTGTTGCCGAGGAGGCTTAGATTTTTCATTTCTTCTTGTTGTGACATGATTTTTCTTTCTAATTTAAACACCACGTTGGTTGTCGTAGAGGAGGGTATGGAGTTGAGGAAGGACGCGGACATTGCCCCAGCTATCGTCAGCAGCGACGCGTTCCCAGAGTTCTTTGAGGCGGTCTAGTTGGTCTTGGACGATATTTCCTGTAGCCTTGGGCTCGGGATTTCCTGCTGATAAGAAGAGAACATCTGGTTGGTAGCGTTCTTGAATCCCTTTGGCAAAGGCCAAATCGGCATCGTCAAAGACAGGAATTTTAAAGGTGACCTTGTCTGGATCTAGTTGGGAAACGATAAAGTCCAAGGTCTCAAAGTTGACTTCCATCTTTGATGAAGGAGGTTTGGGGCTCAGAGTGACCTGATCGATGTCTTTTAACCAATTTTGCCAGCGGGAGCCTTGGGTCTCAACAGCCAGAGTGACACCGCGTTCCTTGAGCTTAGTGACCAGTTGAGCCATGTTGGCTGCTAGGATAGCAGGATTTCCGCCAGATAGGGTGACGTAGTCGTAGCTTCCTAGCTTATCTAAGGCAGCAATGACCTCGTCAGCTGTCATACGAGTAGGTTTTTCAGAACCATCCCAAGTAAAGGCAGAGTCGCACCAGTCGCAGTGGTAGTCGCAACCAGCAGTACGGACAAACATGGTTTTCTGCCCGATAGCACGACCTTCACCTTGAAAGGTTGGGCCGAAAATTTCAAGAACTGGTAGTTTGAGGACACGTTCCCTAGTCATCTAACCACTCCCGTCTAAACTCTGCAAAGGCAGTCGGAGTTTCATAGAGGCGAACGTATTCCAAGCGGAGACCGCGTTCATCTGGCAACTCTTGGCTCATGGTTCGGAAAATCCAGTAAACCATATTTTCAGCGGTTGTATTCATATAAGGCAGGGTTTCATTGAGATAGCGATGATCCAAGTGGGGTTCTAAGTAGTTCTTGTAGATAGCTTTGATGTCTCCAAAGTCGTAGCTCATGCCCCGTTCATCTAAAAATCCACTGACAGCAATTTGCAGATGATAAGTGTGGCCGTGCAGGGACTTGCATTTTCCTTCATAGTGAAAGAGGTGGTGGGCAGCATCGAAGGTAAATTCTTTTGATACCAAGGTTCTGTGAGGATTGTAGACAAGAGACTCCCCAGTTTCCTGTTTGATTTCTTTGGGTGCAAAAAACATTAGCCCTCCCCTTTCTGTGAGAGATAAACATCTAAACCATGCTGACGTAGGTGGCAGGCTGGGCAATATCCACAGCCACTTCCGATAATCCCATTGTAGCAGGTCAAGGTCTTTTCACGAACATAGTTAAAAGCACCGAGTTGATCGGCTAATTCCCAAGTTTCAGCCTTGTCTAGCCACATGAGAGGCGTTTGGATAACAAAGTCGTAATCCATGGCAAGGTTGAGAGTAACATTAAGGGATTTGACAAAGACATCTCGACAATCAGGGTAGCCTGAGAAGTCTGTCTCGCAGACACCTGTGACGATGTCTTTAATGCCTCGTTGCTTAGCAAGAACTGCCGCAAAGGACAGAAAGAGGTGGTTGCGACCGTCAACAAAGGTATTGGGAATCTCTCCCTCTTTTTGCTCGATCTCCAGATCAGAAGTCAAGGCATTTTCAGTGATTTGTCCCAGCAGAGACATATCGAGGATATGGTGACGAATACCCTGTTCCTTAGCGATTTCTTTGGCAACTTGAATTTCGAGATGATGGCGTTGGCCGTAGGCAAAGGTGACAGCTTCGACTGTTTCATAGTGTTTTTTAGCCCAAAAGAGGCAGGTTGTGGAATCTTGACCGCCACTAAAGACGACCAAGGCTGATTGACGTTTCATAGTACTCCTTCTAAAATGGGACATGTTCAGAGCACGCAAAAAGCTCCCTTGAGGGGAGCTAAAAAATACCAAGTAGAGGTTTTTTTTAGCGATGGCATGTCCCAAACATCGTAATATTCTACCTACAGTCTAGCATATTTTTTGAAAAATGGCAAAGGGCAAGAAAAAAGAGACCAAATAAAGCACTTGGTCTCTAGTGTGATTAACTCAATTCAGCAACGATGGCCTTGATTTGTTCTGCAGTGTGTACTCCAGCAACTTGTTTCACCACTTGCCCATCTTTTTTGAAGAGAAGGGTTGGGATAGACATGATTCCAAAAGCACGAGCTGTGTTTGGATTTTCATCAACGTCCATTTTAACGATTTTCAAGACATCTTCTGAAAGTTCCTCAGACAATTTATCCAAGATTGGACCTTGCATGCGACATGGACCACACCAAGTTGCCCAGAAGTCTACCAAGACCAAACCGTCTTTTGTCTCTTGTTCAAATGTTGCATCTGTAATTGCTTTTGCCATTGTATTTCTCCTTTTTAATTATATTGGCTTAAATCTTGTTTCATGAGATAGAAGAAAACATCTCCATAAGTCCCATGGTAGTCCAAATCATGACTGTTGTAGGTTAATTTTTGGACAGTATAGTAATCCGCGACACCGATAAGGCAGGCTTGTTGAGAACGTTCAAAGTCTTGGTATGACTCGAAAGTCATGGTTCTCTCTTGCTTACTGGCGTCTAGGTAGGTAATTTCGATCATATAAAACTCCTTTGTTCGATCTTGACTTTATTGTACTCCTTGAAAAGAGGAATGTCAAGAAAAATGATTGCGCACGCAACTTTTTTAAAAAATCTGATTAAGAAATGAAGTCAAGACTCGTTTCCAGTCTTTCTTCGACGGCCTTTTGCAGGTAAGCTAGGATAGTTTGTCCCTCGTCAGTCAGGCAGATAAAACTAGCCCGTCTATCCTGATCGCAACATCGGCGACTAAGCAAACCACAGTTTTTCTCTTCTAGTCGAGCCACCATTCGAGAAACAGCGCTCGGACTGAGATGGAGTTTATCTGGCAGGTCAATCTGCCGTAAAGATTTTTCATCAGCTAGGTCCAGATAGTAGAGCAGGTAAAACTCTTTCAAGGTCAGTCTTTGTTCACTCTGCTGGGCAATAGTTTCTTCCAACAAGGCTTCCATTTCTTTTTGACGGCGATTGTAGTCAAACCACTTTTCCAAATAGGTCATTGCTTTCTCCTTTCTTTTCAAAGTAAAAATAGCAAAGTCATTACTGACTGTCTTTGCAACATAAGATGATTGCGCATGCAATGATTATACTACTTTTAGCTAATCCTTGCAAGAAAGAAAAATTTCGATATTTCCTTGAAATTTTCTGAAAAAAGAGTAAACTGGTATGCAAGAATTCTATTTCAAGGAGTTTGAGATGAAGTTATATGTTCAATTAATGATTCTCTTTGTGATTTCTCTAATCGGTGAGGGAATCTCCAGTTTCTTTCATCTGCCCATCCCAGGCAGTATTATCGGTTTGATTATTCTTTTTCTAGCCCTGCAATTCAAGTGGCTAAGGATCAGGCATGTCAATATGGTGGGGAATTTTCTGCTGGCTAATATGACCATTCTCTTTTTGCCGCCAGCAGTGGGTATCATGGAAAAGTTTGATGTGATTGCTCCTTATCTCCTGCCAATTGTCTTGATTGTCTTTTTCGCGGCTGTTATCAATATTATCCTCATCGCCCTAGTGGTTCAGTTCATCAAGAGACGGTTTGAGGGAGATTATGAGAAAGGAGATGCCAAATGAGCGAATTTGTATCCAATCCTCTGTTTGGGATTGCATTGTCTATACTAGCTTATCTAGTGGGGATGTTGATTTACAGACGTTTTCCCCATCCATTGACGACGCCTTTGCTTTTGTCAGCTATTTTCATTATCATCTTTCTAAAGGTGACGGGTATTTCTTACCAAGATTACTACCAAGGTGGGGTTTATCTGAATAACTTGATAGTCCCATCAACAGTGGCTCTAGGGATTCCGCTTTATAAGAGTTTTCATCTGATGAAGCACCATGCTCGGAGTATTCTCTTTGGTAGTCTGCTAGCAGTAGTTGTCAATACTAGCTTTACTGCCATAGTAGCGAAAATATTTGGTATGGACTTTTTCCTAGCTATTTCACTCTTTCCCAAGTCAGTGACAACCGCCATGGCAGTGGGAATCACAGAAAAATTGCAGGGTTTGACGACTGTGACCTTGGTCGTCGTAGTGGCAACTGGGATTTTAACTAGTGTTATTGGACCAACCCTTTTGAAGTGGTTGAAAATTGATGATCCAGTGGCTGTAGGTCTTTCCCTTGGAGGGACAGGTCATGCTGTCGGAACGGGAACGGCCTTTCGATACGGCTCTGTAGCAGGCGCCATGGGTGGCTTGGCTATCGGTGTCACCGGTATTCTCTACGTCTTTGTCAGTCCCATTGTAGCCAGTTTGATATTGAGTTAAAGAAAAACCCAGCTCTTGTAAGCTGGGCGTTTTTTATTGCAAGTTAACCTTATTTTTCAAGATATAGTAGGTTCCGAGGTAGTAGATAATTGCTAGAATGAAATCTTTGAGGATATCAACGCTAATTAGGAGGTTAAAATCATAATCCATTCGGAAGAAGATAGAAATATAGCCAATCACGATGTTAATCACGATATAGGCTAAAATTCCCATAGCGGTACGATACTCGTTAAATAGTTGACCAATTGAGATGCAAAGGTAAATAGATAAAATCCAAGTAATTGAACCCACCAGAAGAGAGAGGGCATAGAGCCAACCGTAGCCGAGATAAGGAGAGATAAATCGATAGAGGAGTGGCAAATCTTTCACTACAGGGGTGAGTGAGAAGATAATAATGATACTCAAGATAAATACAATATAGCTTATGATTGACCAAATGAGAGCACCCAGTAATTTGGCGGTGATGATTTGGTGTTCAGAGACGGGCAGAGTCAATGTCAGATAGCCCTGACGATCGTAGACACTTCCCTTGAAGCGTCGAACGATTAGAAAGATCGTCGCGATCCAGAGAGTAACGCTGAGCCCCCCAAAAACTAAGATCAGAAAGCCTAACAGATAGTAGGGCTCATTACCATAGCTAGTGTAGGTCTGACTAATACCAGAAATGGATGCACCAATCAAAACCGAAATTGCAAGCACAGCACCGTAGAGAGCTAGATACCATTTGTTAACATTTTTAAATTCATAACGAACTAAATTCCAAAACATAATAATCTCCTTTGTCTAAGCCTTGAACTCCTGGCGGAAGAGCTGGTCAATTGACTCACCTGACTCATAACGAATATCATCAACATTTCCTTGACGAACAACTTTTCCGTTATTTAGGAAGATGATTTCATCCAAGATCGGCTCAATATCTGAAATCAAGTGGGTAGAAATCAAAACAGTTGAAGTTGGTGAGTAGTTGTTGATGATGGTGTTCAAGATATAGTCACGGGCAGCCGGATCCACACCACCAATCGGTTCGTCGAGCACGTAGAGACGAGCTTCACGGCTCATAACCAGGATGAGCTGAACCTTTTCCTTGTTTCCTTTTGACAATTTCTTGAGGCGACTGTTTTCATCAATGCCAAGATCTGCTAAAAGATGCTGAGCCCGCTCAAGATTGAAATCTTGGTAGAAAGTTTTAAAGTAGGTCAGTGCTTCTTTGATTTTCATCTGTTCATTCAGATAAGTCGTGTCTGGTAGATAAGAGACAATGGCTTTGGTAGCAGGACTTGGGTCCATGTTGTTAATGAGGACACGACCTTGGTCTGGTTGGAGAAGTCCGTTGATCAGCTTGATCAAGGTTGTTTTTCCAGATCCGTTTGGACCGAGAAGCCCGACGATTTTTCCAGCGGGAATCTCAAGGGAAACATTGTTAAGGGCTGCTGTAGCCCCATAGGATTTGGATACATTTTCAAATGCTAGTAATGTCATAATTTTACACTCCTTTGATGTATTCGCTAAGCACACTTGGCAGTTCTTCTTTTTGATAGCCGAATTGAAGCATGCCCGTTACAAAGTTTTTCAGTTGCTCCTCAGAAAGCTGTTTGCGGGACTGAACGATGAGATCTAAGTCCTCAGTGACAAAACGACCAGTAGTCCGCTTGCTATAAACGAAGCCCTCGCGCTCAAGGTCAGACAAGGCGCGCTGAATTGTGTTGGGATTGACCCCAGCCTCGCTCGCTAGTTCCCTTACGGTTGGGAGCTGTTGGTTGGGTTCCAGTTCATGGGAAACAATCTGTAATTTGATTTTTTCCATAATCTGCAAATAAATGGGTTTTGTATTATCAAATGACCAGGACATCATAGTCTCCTTTCTTTTTCTTTATTGTTCTAATTAAATAATACAATAAAACAAAAAACTTGTCAAGTAAAAATAAGAATTGTTTTGGGAATTGCTCAAAAAATGGTATAATGAAAAGAAAACGACAAGGAGGGAAATGCATGCGTTGTCCAAAATGTGGGGCTACCAAGTCTAGTGTTGTTGATAGTCGACAAGCCGAAGAAGGAAACACCATCCGTCGAAGACGTGAGTGCGACGAGTGTCAGCATCGTTTTACAACCTATGAACGAGTAGAAGAAAGAACGCTGGTTGTCGTCAAAAAAGACGGTACGCGAGAGCAGTTTTCGAGAGATAAAATCTTTAATGGGATTATTCGCTCAGCCCAGAAGCGTCCTGTGTCAAGTGATGAAATCGGCATGGTGGTCAATCGTATCGAGCAAAAGCTCCGTAGTCGCAGTGAGAATGAGATCCAAAGTGAATATATTGGCTCTTTAGTCATGGAAGAATTGGCAGAGCTTGATGAGATTACCTATGTTCGTTTTGCCAGTGTTTACCGTAGCTTTAAGGATGTGAGTGAGTTGGAGAGTCTGCTCCAGCAGATCACCCAGTCCTCTAAGAAGAAAAAGGAAAAGTAAATGAAGCCAAATGACCGTTTTTCTTTTCTAAAGAATAATCGGGTGTCGCAAGATACCTCTTCTCTGGTGCAGTGCTACCTCCCGATTATCGGTCAGGAGGCACTGAGCCTCTATCTATATGCTATTACTTTTTGGGATGGTGGGCAAAAGGAGCACCTCTTTGCTAATATTCTTAATCATTTGAACTTCGGGATGAATACGCTCCTCCAGTCTTTTAAAATCTTATCTGCTGTGGACTTGTTGACTCTTTACCAGAAGGGGGAAGTCTATGAATTGCAGCTTCATTCTCCCCTTTCCAGTCAGGAATTCCTAAGTCATTCTGTCTATAGTAGACTTTTGGAGAAAAAGATAGGTGATACAGCTGTTTCTGCCATGAAGCAGGCTCCAAGTGAGGGAGAAGTACTCTCGGTTTCTTTGAGTCAAGTCTTTCCAACCCTGACCGAAGAAGTGACCCCAAGCGAGTCTAAAAGCAAGTTAAAAAATGATTTTGATTTAGAACATTTTCAGCGCCTGATGGCTCGAGATGGCTTGCGTTTTGAAGACGAGCAAACGGATGTTTTGGAATTGTTTGCCATCGCAGATGAAAAAAAATGGACCTGGTTTGAAATCTATCAACTAGCCAAGGCGACAGCTGTAGCTCAGGTTATTTCAGTCAAACGCATGCGTGAAAAGATTGCGCAAAAGCAGGTTTCTTCTGACTTTAGCCCCAAAGAAATGACCATTATCAAGGAAGCTAAAACCAAAACTCCCCTACAATTTTTAGCGGAAATCAAGCAAACTCGTAAGGGGAACATCACCCAGAGCGAACGGGAACTTCTTCACCAGATGGCATCTTTAGGCTTGTTGGACGAAGTCATCAATATCGTCTTACTTTTAACCTTTAACAAGGTTGATTCGGCCAATGTCAATGAAAAATACGCCATGAAGGTCGCAAATGACTATGCTTATCAAAAAATTCGGACAGCAGAAGAAGCTGTGCTTCGGATTCGAGAGCGTCAGCAAAAAGGGCAAGAAGACCAGAAATCGAAAACTAGCTCGACTAAGACAAATGTTCCCAAGTGGAGTAATCCAGAATATAAAAATCAAACCAGTGAGGAAACTCGTCTGGAACTCGAACGCAAAAAACAAGAAATGTTAGCCCGATTAGAAGAAGGAGGAGACTAGATGGAAAGTGTTGGCGACGTTATCAAACGTCAGACAAGTCGTTTTCAGTATCAGGACCTAGTCCAGCAGATTATGAAAGACCCAGATGTGGCGGCTTTTATCCAGAAAGAATCCCTCAGTCCAGAGGAGTTGAATCGTAGCATCTCCAAGTTCAATCAATATATTACAGAACGGGATAAGTTTCTTCGTGGGGATGCGGACTATATAGCGCGTGGCTACAAGCCTATCTTGGTTATGAATCACGGATATGCGGATGTGTCTTATGAAGAAACACCAGAACTAATCGCGGCTGAAAAAGAGGTGGCTATTAAGAATCGTCTCAAGTTGATCAATCTACCAGCAAGTCTCAAGAAAGCAAAATTGGCTCAGATTGATCTGGATGATCTAGGACGTTTGCCGATTTTTGAGAGACTCTATTCCTTTGTTGACCTTTACCCAAACATCCGAAAAGGCCTCTATCTTTACGGAGATTTTGGTATTGGTAAGAGTTTCATGATGGCGGCCTTAGCTCACGACCTATCTGAAAAACGTGGGGCATCAACGACGATTCTCCACTATCCAAGTTTTGTCATTGATGTGAAAAATGCCATCGGTGAAGGATCTGTGAAGACCTTGGTGGATGACATCAAGTTAGCAGAAGTCCTGGTCTTGGATGATATTGGTGCAGAGCAGTCGACACCTTGGGTGCGTGATGAGATTCTTCAAGTCATTCTTCAGTACCGCATGCAGGAAGATTTGCCGACCTTCTTTACTTCCAACTTTAATTTCCAAGATTTGGAAAAACATTTTGCCAAAGGAAAGAATGGAAATGACGAGACTTGGGAAGCTAGACGGGTCATGGAACGAATCCGTTATTTAGCAGAGGAAACGAGACTAGAAGGAGAAAATCGCCGATGACAGAAACCATTAAACTGATGAAAGCTCATACTTCAGTTCGTCGCTTTAAGGAGCAAGAAATTCCTCAAGCAGACTTGGAAGAGATTTTGACTGCTGGGCAAATGGCATCATTTTGGAAAAATTTCCAATCCTACTCTGTGATTCTTGTGCGCAGTCAAGAGAAGAAAGATGCCTTATATGAGTTGGTTCCGCAGGAAGCCATTCGCCAGTCAGCAGCCTTTTTGCTCTTTGTCGGTGACTTGAACCGAGCTGAAAAGGGAGCAAGTCTTCATACGGACACTTTCCAACCTCAAGGGGTAGAAGGTCTCCTTATCACGTCTGTAGACGCGGCGCTTGCTGGGCAAAATACCTTGCTTGCGGCTGAGAGTCTGGGATATGGTGGTGTTATCATCGGCTTAGTCCGTTACAAGTCGGAAGAAGTAGCAGCGCTTTTTAACCTGCCTGACTATACCTACCCAGTTTTTGGGATTGCCCTTGGCGTGCCAGATCAACAACATGATGTCAAACCAAGACTGCCTTTGAGCCAAGTGGTATTTGAGGAAGAATACCAAGAACAGCCAGTTGAAGCGATTTTGGACTATGACAAAGTTCAGGCGGACTATGCTGGTGCGCGTGCGACGACCTCTTGGAGTCAGCGTTTAGCAGAGCAGTTTGGCCAAGCCGAACCTAGTTCAACTCGGAAGAATCTAGAACAGAAAAAGTTATTGTAGAAAGTGAGAAAACATGGCCTTACCAACTATTGCCATTGTGGGACGTCCCAATGTTGGGAAATCGACCCTATTTAATCGGATCGCTGGTGAGCGGATCTCTATCGTAGAAGATGTCGAGGGTGTGACACGTGACCGTATCTATGCAACGGGTGAGTGGCTCAATCGTTCCTTTAGTATGATTGATACGGGAGGGATTGACGATGTCGATGCTCCCTTTATGGAGCAAATCAAGCACCAAGCAGAAATTGCAATGGAAGAAGCCGATGTCATCGTCTTTGTGGTGTCTGGGAAAGAAGGGATCACAGATGCGGACGAGTACGTAGCCCGTAAACTTTATAAAACCCATAAACCTGTTATCCTTGCTGTTAACAAGGTTGACAACCCTGAAATGCGAAATGATATCTTTGATTTCTATGCACTAGGCTTGGGCGAACCGTTGCCAATTTCGTCTGTACACGGTATCGGGACAGGGGATGTGCTGGATGCCATCGTGGAAAATCTTCCACACGAAGTCGAAGAAGAAAATCCAGACGTGATCAAATTTAGCTTGATTGGCCGTCCTAACGTTGGAAAATCAAGTTTGATCAACGCTATTTTGGGAGAAGACCGTGTGATTGCTAGTCCCGTTGCTGGTACAACTCGTGATGCCATTGATACCCATTTTACAGATGCGGATGGCCAAGAGTTTACCATGATTGATACCGCGGGTATGCGTAAATCTGGTAAAGTCTATGAAAATACGGAGAAATACTCTGTTATGCGTGCCATGCGTGCTATTGACCGTTCTGATGTGGTCTTGATGGTCCTCAATGCGGAAGAAGGCATCCGTGAGTATGACAAGCGTATCGCAGGTTTTGCCCACGAAGCCGGTAAAGGGATGATTATCGTGGTCAACAAGTGGGATACTCTTGAAAAAGACAACCACACCATGAAGAAATGGGAAGAGGATATCCGTGAGCAGTTCCAATATCTGCCTTACGCACCGATTGTCTTTGTATCCGCTCTTACCAAGCAACGACTCCACAAACTGCCTGAGATGATCAAGCAAATCAGTGAAAGCCAAAACACCCGTATCCCATCAGCTGTCTTGAATGATGTGATCATGGATGCCATTGCTATCAATCCAACACCGACAGACAAAGGAAAACGTCTCAAGATTTTCTACGCAACCCAAGTGGCAACCAAACCACCAACCTTTGTCATCTTTGTCAATGAAGAAGAACTCATGCACTTTTCTTACCTGCGTTTCTTGGAAAATCAAATTCGCAAGGCCTTTGTCTTTGAGGGAACACCGATTCATTTGATTGCGAGAAAGCGGAAGTAAGCTATGCTTGTTTTCACACAAAAATAAACTAAAAGAAGGCTATGAGGTCTTCTTTTTTCTATCAAAGGAGTAAAAAGGATTGTCAAATCGGAGGAAAAATTTGTCATCAAAATTCAATCAATTTTCTAGTTTTTGTAATCTATTTGTAATGAAAATGCACTTTCTTTGTAAAAATCAAAATGCTATAATTCCTTCAATCAATTTTCCTTTATCAGGGAGGTTATTATGAAAAGAAGCAGATTATTTAAATATAGTTTGTTGGTTCGCTTGCTTGGGTTGCTGATGGTCTTTCTCTTCTTGTCAGCATTCACAGCACCTGAAAAACCTGAGTACGGTATTTATGACCCGGATCATTATTTAACGGATGAGACTATTCGTCTGATTCGGGGATTAAACAAGGTAAATAGTCAAAAAGCAGAAAAATTCCAGACGGGTGTTTACGTTGTGAAAAGCCTAGATGGAGAAACAATCGAAACAGTCGCCAATGAAACAGCTAGAGCTTGGAAAATTGGCTATTCGGGAGATAACAATGGTGCCTTGGTCGTCATAGCAGTCCAAGATAGAAAATCACGGATTGAAACCAGTAATAATGTGGCCAGTAAAATCACTGACTATCAGACTCACAGGTTCTTGACAACAGCACGCCCTTACTTTCAAAAGGGAGACTACAACAATGGAGTTCTCTCAATAGTCAATAATCTCAACTACATGTTCTATAGTGGATCGAGTACAACTGCTTCAAGTTCTAGAAGTAGTTACGACTACACCACCAACTCGAGTCGCTTAAGGGAACTTGAAAGGTATGCCGGTGTGAGGAGTTCTTCGAGCCGTCATCGAAAAAGCAGTTCAAGTGACGGAGTCCTCGGATTTGGAGTTCTCATTTACTTCATCGTGATGATTATCGTATTTATATCTGGAGGTCGTGGTGGCGGTTCACATGGCGATGATTCTGGCGGTGGCTGGTGGGGCGGTGACTCATCAGATTCAGACTCCTCTTGGTCTGACTCGGGCTCCTCTTGGTCTGACTCAGGCTCCGACTCATCTGGAGGCTGGGACGGCGGTGGCTTCGATGGTGGCGGGTCGTCTGATGACTGGTGAGTGATCATATATAGCTCAAACCGATTTCTCCATGCAGTAAGGTGACTCTTTTGCAACAGTTCACTCCTTAATTAAAAATAAAAACAAAGCTTGGGAAATTGATTTAAAATCTGAGTATTTTCTCAGAAAAGTTGATAAAAGAAAGTGTTAAGGTTTTGATATGAAACAAAATAAAGTGATTCTCTCAATAGTGGCGATTTTCTTTGGACTACTAGTTCTGGGAAGTTGTTCTGCAGTGACGACCTATAATGGTCTGGTTGGTGAACAGACTAAGGTGGAGCAGGCTCAGGCCGATGTCTCGACAGCCCTCCAACGTCGTTCGGACTTGATTGGTAACTTGGTGGAGTCCGTTAAAGGACAAATGAATCATGAAACCGAAGTCTTTACCAAGATTGCTGATGCTAGAGCTAAAATCGGTAGTAGCTCAGTGACATCGGAAGAAAACCAAAAGGCTCAGGGCGAATTGAGCTCTGCTCTTTCCCGCTTGATTTCCTTGACGGAGAATTATCCAGAACTCAAGAGCAATCAAAATGTTGAGCAACTAATGGTCGAACTTTCAGGCAGTGAAAATCGTATCTTTGTAGCACGCAAGGATTATAATAAAGTCGCAGCCGAGTACAATCAAAAGTTGAGAAGTTTTCCAACCGTGCTTTTTGCGAATATGATGAACTTTAAAGAAGCTGAAACCTTTAAAGAAACAGAAGAAGCCAAGACAGTTCCTAAGGTCGATTTTGGAACATCTTCATCAAGTCGATAAAGTGAGTCAGACTATGAATAAAGTAATTTCTCTAGTATGGCTAGTGATTTCAAACTCAAACCTGGAAAGTCTTTTCCAGGTTTTGTTGGTATAATATAATAAAAAGAAATCTTGGAGAAAGCTATGCTGGAAAGACTTCTGCAACTAGTGGTTTTGTCACCCTACTTTTATTTTTTTTATTGGATTGAGAAGGCGGACAAAGATAGTAAATATTTCGCATTTTTCTATTACTTTTACTGGATTTATCTCCCTTTGTGGGCTTTGTTCAGTATCGCTTTTACAATTTTTTCATTTTTTATTTTCAATATTATCTTGAAAAATCCTGCTGATTTAACAATTTGGGGGATATGGTTCCTTTTAGTTTTTTTGTCTCTTGTGAATGACTGGAAAATATATGCCTGTCTAAAGAGAATGTTCAAGCTGAAACAAGAGAACAAAACGAGGACATTCATCAATAGCTAAAGTTTATAGGAGGTTCCGATGTTCAAAATAAAGCAGTTTATTCATCAATACTACAAAACCTACATTCTTACGATTTGCTTGTTATGGCTGCTGGTCTTTTGTCTTCCATGGGATTTGCAAATAGGAGGAGTTTCGATTTATTTCTTCATCATGAAAAAATTCTTTGTCGTCTTTGGTGTATTGGCAATCTTTTTCTCAGTACTGACTAAAAGGATAAGTCTCTTTCTCTTTGGATTGCTATTTTGCGTGGCCTTCTGGATTAATCTTTTCCTGATTTTTGGAATTTTGCCAGCTCTGCTTGGCAATTAAATTTTTGTGTGAAATGTAGTCCATAAAAAACCAAGAGGTTGACCTAGAAGTCAGCCTCTTTTCCCTGTTTAAACGCGGATTCTTTCTTGAAAATTAAGAGTAAATGTGCTAGAATTAAAAGAACATTCTAAAATATTCAGAATCTAAAGTAAGGAAAATAATGGCTAATATTTTAAAAACGATTATCGAAAATGATAAAGGAGAACTTCGTCGTCTGGAAAAGATGGCAGACAAGGTTCTCAAATATGAAGATCAGATGGCAGCCTTGACGGATGACCAGCTAAAAGCAAAAACAGATGAATTTAAGGAACGTTACAACAAGGGTGAATCGCTGGATTCATTGCTCTATGAGGCTTTTGCGGTAGTACGTGAAGCTGCCAAGCGTGTTCTTGGACTTTTCCCATATAAAGTGCAGGTCATGGGTGGGATTGTCCTCCACCATGGAGATGTGCCAGAAATGCGTACTGGTGAAGGGAAAACCTTGACTGCGACCATGCCTGTATACCTCAATGCCCTTGCAGGTGAAGGGGTTCACGTAGTAACGGTCAACGAGTATCTAACCGAACGTGATGCGACAGAAATGGGTGAATTGTACTCATGGCTTGGTTTATCAGTAGGGATCAACTTGGCTGCGAAGTCACCAATGGAGAAGAAAGAAGCCTATCTCTGTGATATTACCTATTCGACTAACTCAGAGATTGGTTTCGACTACCTTCGTGACAACATGGTTGTTCGGGCAGAGAACATGGTACAGCGTCCGCTCAACTATGCCTTGGTCGATGAGGTTGACTCGATCTTGATTGATGAGGCTCGTACTCCATTGATCGTTTCAGGTGCCAATGCTGTGGAAACTAGTCAGCTGTATCATATGGCGGATCACTTTGTCAAATCTTTGGACAAAGATGACTATATCATTGACATTCAGTCTAAGACTATTGGTTTGTCTGATTCAGGGATTGACAAGGCTGAAGACTACTTCAAACTGGAAAATCTCTACGACATCGAAAATGTAGCTCTTACTCACTTTATCGACAATGCCCTCCGTGCCAACTATATCATGATTCTCGATATCGACTATGTGGTTAGCGAAGAGCAAGAAATCCTGATTGTCGATCAATTTACAGGTCGTACCATGGAAGGTCGTCGTTACTCTGATGGCTTGCACCAAGCGATTGAAGCAAAAGAAGGTGTGCCAATCCAAGACGAGACCAAGACTTCAGCTTCTATTACCTACCAAAACCTCTTCCGTATGTATAAGAAATTGGCTGGTATGACAGGTACTGGTAAAACAGAAGAAGAAGAGTTTCGTGAAATCTATAACATTCGCGTCATCCCAATCCCAACTAACCGTCCAATCCAACGTATTGACCACTCAGACCTTCTCTATGCAAGTCTTGATGCAAAATTCAAGGCTGTAGTTGAAGATGTGAAGGCACGTTATCAAAAAGGTCAGCCAGTCTTGGTAGGTACGGTTGCCGTTGAAACCAGTGATTTTCTTTCTAAGAAATTGGTCGAAGCAGGTGTTCCTCACGAAGTCTTGAATGCGAAAAACCACTACAGAGAAGCGCAAATCATCATGAATGCTGGTCAACGTGGCGCAGTTACCATCGCTACCAACATGGCCGGTCGTGGTACTGACATCAAGCTTGGTGAAGGGGTTCGTGAACTTGGTGGACTTTGCGTCATTGGTACAGAACGTCACGAAAGTCGCCGTATTGATAATCAGCTTCGTGGACGTTCAGGACGTCAAGGAGACCCAGGTGAGTCACAATTCTACTTGTCTCTTGAAGATGATTTGATGAAACGTTTCGGTTCAGAACGTTTGAAAGGTGTTTTTGAACGTCTCAATATGTCTGACGAAGCCATCGAATCTCGCATGTTAACGCGTCAAGTTGAAGCAGCTCAAAAACGTGTCGAAGGAAACAACTACGACACTCGTAAACAAGTCCTTCAATACGATGATGTCATGCGTGAACAACGTGAGATCATCTATGCACAACGTTATGATGTCATCACTGCCGACCGTGACTTGGCACCTGAGATCCATGCTATGATCCGTCGTACCATTGGACGAATCGTAGATGCACACGCTCGTTCGAAAGAAGATGAAAAACTAGAAGCAATCTTGAACTTTGCTAAGTACAACTTACTTCCAGAAGATTCAATCAGCCGTTCAGATCTTGCGGATCTATCAGATCAAGCCATCAAAGATGAGCTGTATCAACGTGCATTGAAGGTTTATGATAGCCAAGTTGCTAAACTTCGTGATGAAGATGCAGTGAAAGAATTCCAAAAGGTCTTGATTCTACGTGTTGTAGACAATAAGTGGACTGATCATATCGATGCTCTTGACCAGTTGCGAAATGCTGTCGGTCTTCGTGGCTATGCCCAAAACAACCCAGTTGTAGAATATCAAGCAGAAGGTTTCCGCATGTTTAACGACATGATTGGATCAATTGAATTCGATGTGACCCGCTTGATGATGAAAGCACAAATTCACGAACAAGAACGTCCTCAAGCTGAACACAATATCAGTACAACTGCGACTCGTAATATTGCAGCACAGCAGACTCATCTTCCAGCAGATGTGGACTTGAGCCAAATCGGACGAAATGACCAATGTCCATGTGGATCTGGTAAGAAATTCAAGAACTGTCATGGTAAGAGACAATAATATGAGATAAGATACAGGCGGATACCTGGTGAAAATACATTTTTGCTTGGTGTCCGTTTGCTTTATAAGGAGATGAATCATGGTATTTACAGCTAAAAGTCCTAAAATTAACATTGAAGAAGTTCGCGCCTTGTCTAAATTAGAAGGAGTGGCTCTTGCGAGAAAAAACCGACGTGATCAGGAATTGGAAGCCATCATCCGTGGGGAAGACCAGCGTATTCTCTTGGTGATTGGACCATGTTCATCTGATAATGAAGAGGCGGTTCTCGAGTATGCCAAGCGCTTGTCTGACTTACAAGAAGAGGTCAAAGACCGTATTTTTATGGTCATGCGTGTCTATACAGCTAAACCTCGTACCAATGGGGATGGCTATAAGGGCTTGATTCATCAACCAAATGCGACAGAAGCTCCTAGCTTGATCAATGGGATTAAGGCTGTTCGCCAACTGCACTACCGTGTGATTACGGAGACAGGCATGACAACAGCGGATGAGATGCTTTATCCTGAAAATCTTCCGCTAGTGGATGATTTGATTTCTTATATGGCTGTTGGAGCTCGTTCTGTAGAGGATCAACAGCATCGTTTTGTAGCGAGTGGAGCAGATTTTTCAACAGGATTTAAAAATCCAACATCTGGAAATCTCAATGTTATGTTTAACGGGATTTACGCAGCGCAAAATAAACAGAGTTTCCTCTTCCTCGGTAAAGAGGTGGAAACAACAGGGAATCCATTGTCCCACGCCATTCTTCGCGGTGCCTTGAATGAATACGGGAAAAATATTCCTAACTACTACTATGACAATTTGATGGATACCATTGCCCAGTATGAAAAGATGGGCTTGGAAAATCCCTTTATCATCATTGATACCAATCATGACAATTCTGGCAAGCAGTATATGGAGCAAATCCGTATCGTTCGTCAGACCTTGATTAACCGTGACTGGAATGAGAAGATCAAGAAATATGTTCGTGGTTTTATGATTGAGTCCTATCTAGAAGATGGACGTCAAAATGAGCCAGAAGTTTTTGGTAAGTCCATTACAGATCCGTGTCTAGGATGGGACAACACAGAAGCACTTGTTCGCGAAATTTACCAAACGCTAGGAGAGTAAGATGGCATTTATCGAAAAAGGTCAAGAAATTGATATTGAAGCAATCAAGGCTGCGACCCAGTTGTCACCTGAAGCCTTGCGAAAGAAAGAAGCCCGCGATAGAGAGCTGGCAGCCATCATCTCAGGTGAGGATGACCGCATCCTTTTGGTGATGGGGCCTTGCTCTTCAGACAATGAAGAAGCAGTGCTTGAATATGCTCGTCGCTTAGCAGACTTGCAGAAAAAAGTTGCGGATAAAATTTTTATCGTGATGCGTGTCTATACGGCTAAACCTCGTACCAATGGAGATGGCTATAAGGGCATGATTCATCAACCAAATACTAGCGAAGCGCCTAGTCTCATCAATGGTTTGCAGGCTGTTCGTCAGCTGCACTACCGTGTGATTACCGAAACTGGATTGACGACAGCTGATGAGATGCTTTATCCGTCAAATCTCGTTTTGGTTGATGATCTGGTCAGCTACCATGCTGTAGGGGCTCGTTCAGTGGAAGACCAGGAACACCGCTTTGTAGCCTCTGGGATTGATGCTCCGGTTGGGATGAAAAATCCAACATCTGGGAACCTTGGGGTTATGTTTAATGCCATCTATGCAGCTCAAAGCAAGCAAACCTTCCTTTACCATGGTCAAGAAGTAGAAACTTCAGGAAATCCTTTGGCCCACGTTATCCTTCGTGGCGCTATGAACGAATATGGTAAAAATGAACCCAATTTCTACTATGAAGCCCTCCTAAATGCCATCAATCGCTATGAGACTATGGGACTTGAAAATCCCTTTATTATCATCGATACCAATCATGACAATTCGGGCAAGCAGTATATGGAACAAATTCGCATTGTTCGTCAAGCCTTGCTGAATCGTGACTGGAATGAAAAGATTAAAAAGACGGTTCGAGGCTTTATGATCGAATCTTACCTAGCAGACGGTCGCCAAAATCAACCAGAGGTTTTTGGTTGCTCCATAACTGACCCTTGTCTAGGTTGGGAAAATACAGTAGCCTTGGTAGAAGAAATTTATACTACCTTAACAAAATAAGTGAAAAGGATGGAGTTGGGGGAATCTCAACTCCTTTTGTGAGTATGATAGTTGGACACGGAATTGACATCGAAGAATTGGCTTCGATAGAAAACGCAGTTACACGACGTGAGGGCTTTGCCAAGCGCGTGCTGACCGCTAAAGAAATGGAGCGCTTTACCAGTCTCAAAGGGCGCAGACAGATCGAATACTTGGCAGGTCGTTGGTCGGCTAAGGAAGCCTTTTCCAAGGCTCTAGGAACTGGTATTGGCAAACTGACCTTTCAGGATTTGGAAGTTTTGAATAATGAACGCGGGGCTCCCTATTTTAGTCAGGCACCATTTTCAGGAAAAATTTGGCTATCTATCAGCCATACAGATCAGTTTGTGACAGCCAGTGTCATTTTGGAGGAAAATCATGAAAGCTAGTCCACATAGACCAACCAAGGCTCTGATTCATCTGGGAGCTATTCGACAAAATATTCAGCAAATGGGGGCTCATATCCCTGAAGGAACGCTCAAGTGGGCAGTGGTCAAGGCCAATGCCTACGGACATGGTGCAGTAGCTGTTGCGACGGCTATCCAGGATGATGTCGACGGTTTTTGCGTTTCTAATATTGATGAAGCTATTGAACTCAGACAGGCTGGACTTAGCAAGAAAATTCTCATTTTAGGAGTTTCTGAAATAGAAGCTGTTGCTCTTGCTAAAGAATATGATATTACCTTGACGGTGGCAGGATTGGAATGGATTCAAGCACTCTTAGCTACTGGTGCGGATATAGCTGGCTTGACTGTCCACCTCAAGATTGACTCAGGAATGGGACGAATTGGTTTTAGAGAGGCCAGTGAAGCTGATCTGGCTCAAGACTTGCTCCAACAACATGGCGCTCGCGTTGAGGGGATTTTTACCCACTTTGCGACTGCAGATGAGGAATCAGATACCTACTTTAATCAGCAGTTAGAATGCTTTAAAGCTATTTTGGCAAGTATGAAGGAAGTTCCAGAGCTGGTTCATGCCAGCAACTCAGCAACGACACTCTGGCATGCAGAGACTATTTTTAACGCAGTTCGTATGGGAGATTCCATGTATGGTCTCAATCCAAGTGGAGAGGTTCTGAACTTGCCTTATGACTTGACTCCAGCCTTGACCTTGGAGTCTGCTCTGGTTCATGTCAAGACAGTTCCAGCTGGAGCTTGCATGGGCTATGGAGCCACCTATCAGGCGGATAGCGAGCAAGTCATCGCGACCGTGCCAATCGGCTATGCGGATGGTTGGACACGAGATATGCAAAATTTCACTGTCTTGGTAGATGGACAAGCTTGCCCAATCGTCGGACGAGTATCTATGGATCAAATCACTATTCGGCTGCCTAAGGTTTACCCGTTGGGAACCAAAGTCACCCTTATTGGCTCTAATGAGGACAAGGAAATCACAGCAACTCAGGTAGCGACCTACCGTGGAACCATTAACTATGAGGTGGTTTGTCTCCTCAGCGACCGCATTCCGAGAGAATATTATTAAAGAAAAGAAAGGAGTGGAGCATGAATCTACATCAACCCTTGCATGTCTTGCCTGGTGTGGGACCAAAGTCAGCCGAGAAATACGCTAAACTAGGAATTGAAAACTTGCAAGACCTCTTGCTCTACTTTCCTTTCCGTTATGAAGATTTCAAGACCAAGCAGGTGCTAGATCTGGAAGATGGCGAAAAGGCTGTTCTGTCTGGTCAGGTAGTGACTCCTGCTAGTGTCCAGTATTATGGCTTTAAGCGCAATCGCCTGCGTTTTAGCCTCAAGCAGGGAGAAGTCGTTTTTGCGGTGAATTTTTTTAACCAACCCTACTTAGCTGATAAGATAGAGTTGGGAGCAACCCTTGCTGTTTTTGGAAAATGGGACCGTGCTAAGGCTAGTTTGACTGGGATGAAGGTCCTGGCTCAGGTGGAAGATGACCTCCAACCTGTTTATCGACTGGCTCAAGGAATCAGTCAGGCCAGTCTGGTCAAGGTCATTAAGACAGCCTTTGATCAGGGGTTGGACCTCTTGATTGAGGAAAATCTTCCCCAGTCTTTACTGGACAAATACAAACTCATGTCCCGTTGTCAGGCTGTTCGCGCTATGCATTTTCCTAAGGATTTGGCAGAATACAAGCAGGCCCTTCGTCGGATCAAATTTGAGGAACTCTTTTACTTCCAAATGCAATTGCAGACGCTCAAGTCTGAAAATAGAGTTCAGGGAAGCGGTCTGGTTCTGAATTGGTCCCAGGAAAAAGTGACAGCCGTTAAAGAAAATCTGCCTTTCGCCCTGACCCAAGCTCAGGAAAAGAGTTTGCAGGAAATATTGGCCGACATGAAGTCGGACCACCACATGAATCGTCTCTTACAAGGGGATGTGGGGAGCGGAAAGACGGTGGTTGCTGGCCTGGCCATGTTTGCGACGGTGACAGCTGGCTATCAGGCAGCCCTCATGGTGCCAACAGAAATCTTGGCAGAGCAGCATTTTGAGAGTTTGAAGGGTCTTTTTCCGGACTTGAAACTCGCTCTCTTGACAGGTTCCTTAAAAGCTGCAGAAAAAAGAGAAGTCTTGGAGACCATTGCCAAGGGTGAGGCCGACTTTATTATCGGGACTCATGCTCTGATACAAGATGGGGTTGATTATGCTCGCCTTGGTTTGATTATCATCGATGAGCAGCACCGTTTTGGTGTGGGGCAAAGGCGGATTTTACGGGAAAAAGGGGACAATCCTGACGTTCTCATGATGACGGCGACACCCATTCCACGGACGCTGGCTATCACAGCATTTGGCGATATGGATGTTTCCATTATCGACCAGATGCCAGCAGGACGGAAGCCTATTGTGACTCGTTGGATTAAGCATGAGCAGCTGCCTCAGGTCTTGACTTGGTTAGAGGGGGAAATCCAAAAAGGTTCGCAAGCCTATGTCATCTCTCCTTTGATTGAAGAATCTGAAGCTCTGGATCTGAAAAATGCCATTGCCTTATCAGAAGAGTTGACAGCTCATTTTGCTGGCAAGGCAGAAGTGGCTCTTTTACATGGTAAGATGAAGAGTGACGAAAAAGACCAGATCATGCAAGAGTTCAAAGAGCGAAAAACGGATATTCTGGTTTCGACAACGGTTATTGAGGTTGGGGTTAATGTTCCCAATGCGACCGTCATGATTATCATGGATGCCGACCGGTTCGGTCTCAGTCAGCTTCACCAGCTCAGAGGTCGTGTGGGTCGGGGGGACAAACAGTCCTATGCTATTCTCGTTGCCAATCCCAAGACGGATTCTGGGAAGGACCGCATGCGCATCATGACAGAAACGACCAATGGATTTGTCCTTGCGGAGGAAGATTTGAAAATGCGTGGTTCTGGAGAGATTTTTGGAACCAGACAGTCAGGACTTCCAGAGTTTCAAGTGGCTGATATTATCGAAGATTTTCCGATTTTAGAAGAAGCCAGAAAGGTTGCCAGCTACATTAGTTCTATAGAAGGTTGGCGAGAGGATCCAGAATGGCGCATGATTGCCCTTCATTTGGAGAAGAGAGAACATCTGGATTAAGCCTTCTCTAAGAAATTTATAAGCTAGCTTTTAGGTTTGGGTCTTATACTAGAGTCATCAAAAAGAAACGAGGACTCTCACATGACTATTAAAGTAACCTACCAAAAGAAATTCCAAACCGTCAAACTAGAGAAAGGAGCTAGCACCTATTGATACACAGAGAGCGGAAACGCTCTTTTTATTTTTAAAACTACTTTCAGACGATAGGTTTGAGGAAAGAGAATCTAAAATCACTTTCTATTTAGCATTCTTTCTTGCATTGCTTTCCTAGATATGCTAGAGTTATGATAGCGATTACAAAACTAAAGGAGCATGCTATGAAACATCCAGCTTTGTTAGAAGAAATCAAGACCTATCTAGGACGGGATGAGGTTCCAGAAGATTTTGATGCTTTCTGGGATGAAGAGGTCAAAAAAGTTTCATCTCTTCCAGCCTACCAGTTGGAGGAAAGAGATTTCCATATTCCCCAAGTCAAGTGCTATGAACTGACCTTTGAGGGAACTAATGAAGGAAGAGTCTATGCACGGGTCGTCCTTCCAAAGAGTGAGGAGAAAGTTCCGATAATCTTCCACTTTCATGGCTATATGGGACGTGGCTGGGACTGGGCCGATATGCTGGCCTTCACTGTGGCTGGTTACGGTGTTGTTTCTATGGACGTTCGTGGCCAGTCGGGCTATTCGCAAGATGGCTTGCGCTCTCCACTAGGAAATACCGTTAAGGGGCATATCATCCGTGGTGCTGTTGAAGGTCGGGATCAGCTCTTTTATAAGGATGTCTATCTAGATATTTACCAGTTGATCGAAATTCTTGCTAGTCTGCCTCAGGTGGATGAGAAGCGACTTTCTAGCTATGGCGCCTCACAAGGAGGGGCGTTAGCTTTGGTTGCAGCGGCGCTCAATCCTCGCATTCAGCAAACAGTTGCCATCTATCCCTTCTTGTCTGACTTTAGGCGGGTGCTTGAGATTGGCAATACCAGTGAAGCCTATGATGAACTCTTCCGTTATTTTAAGTTTCACGATCCCTTCCATGAAACAGAGGAGGAAATCATGGCGACTCTGGCCTATATCGATGTGAAAAATCTTGCCCATCGTATCAAAGGTGAGGTCAAGATGATTACGGGCTTGGATGACGATGTTTGCTATCCCATTACCCAGTTTGCAATTTACAACCGTCTGACCTGCGACAAGACCTATCGCATCATGCCAGAGTATGCTCACGAAGCCATGAATGTCTTTGTCAATGACCAAGTATACAACTGGCTCTGTGGTAGTAAGATTCCTTTCTCCTATGTAAAAAAATAAGTTTAAGAGAGCCTTGAGCTCCCTTTTTGTTTTCCAAAATCGAAAAGTACTTTCAGGAAATTTGAAATATTAAAATAGTTTTAAAAGTAGAATCTATTCTATATCATTTAGCTATAAAGTTCAGAGTTTATTGTATAATAAGGGAAAGACATTGTGCGAAAGGAGGAAACTTTCCGCTGTTTGGTCAGAGAGTAAGAGCAGTGGACGTTTGAAGAATGGGAGGTCTCATTCAGTCGGTTACTTTCTTTTTACTTGTTTAGTTGGAGGAACTAAAAATTTTAAGAAAAAAAGAAAGCGCTTTATTTTTATGAAAAATGAAAGGACAAACATGAATTATAAATCTTCACATCGGAAACAGCGATATGGCATTCGGAAATTTGCAGTTGGGGCAGCATCGGTAGTGATTGGTACAGTAGTATTTGGAGCAAATCCAGTCTTAGCTCAAGAGCAAGCCAATGCAGTAGGAGCCAATACAGAAACTGTCGAACCTGGTCAAGGTTTATCAGAATTGCCAAAAGAAGTGTCCTCGGGAGATCTTGCTCATTTGGATAAGGATTTGGCTGGTAAATTGGCAGCAGCACAAGACAACGGCGTTGAGGTGGACCAAGATCATTTGAAAAAAAATGAGAGTGCAGAGTCAGAAACCCCATCCTCTACGGAAACCCCTGCAGAAGAAGCAAATAAGGAAGAGGAATCAGAGGATCAGGGGGCTATTCCTCGTGACTATTACTCAAGAGATTTAAAAAATGCTAATCCTGTCCTTGAAAAAGAAGATGTTGAAACCAATGCAGCAAATGGTCAGAGAGTTGATTTATCAAGTGAACTAGATAAACTAAAGAAACTTCAAAATGCTACAGTTCACATGGAGTTCAAACCAGATGCATCAGCTCCACGCTTTTACAATCTCTTCTCTGTATCCAGTGACACCAAGGAAAATGAGTACTTTACTATGTCCGTCCTTGATAATACAGCTCTTATTGAAGGGCGTGGCGCTAACGGGGAACAGTTCTATGATAAGTATACAGATGCTCCTTTGAAAGTTCGCCCAGGACAATGGAATTCCGTGACTTTTACTGTCGAACAACCGACAGCGGAGTTACCTCATGGTCGAGTTCGTCTCTATGTGAACGGTGTCTTATCTCGAACAAGTCTCAAATCTGGGAACTTTATCAAAGATATGCCAAATGTTAATCAAGCTCAACTTGGAGCAACCAAACGGGGCAAGAAAACAGTTTGGTCCTCAAATCTACAAGTTCGAAACCTAACCGTTTATGATCGTGCTCTAAGCCCAGATGAAGTTCAAACACGGAGTCAATTATTTGAAAGAGGTGAATTGGAACAGAAACTTCCTGAGGGAGCAAAAGTTACTGAGAAAGAAGACGTCTTTGAAGGTGGTAGGAACAATCAACCAAATAAAGATGGTATCAAGAGTTATCGTATCCCAGCTCTTCTCAAGACTGATAAAGGAACGCTGATTGCTGGAACGGATGAAAGACGTTTGCACCATTCTGACTGGGGAGATATTGGGATGGTTGTTCGTCGTAGCTCAGATAATGGAAAAACATGGGGAGACCGAATCGTAATCTCAAATCCTCGTGACAATGAGCACGCTAAAAATGCAGATTGGCCATCTCCAGTCAATATTGATATGGCCTTGGTACAAGACCCTGAAACAAAGAGAATTTTTGCAATTTATGACATGTTCCTTGAGAGTAAGGCAGTATTTTCATTGCCGGGGCAAGCTCCGAAAGCTTATGAACAAGTGGGAGATAAAGTTTATCAAGTTTTATATAAGCAAGGAGAATCAGGTCGCTATACGATTCGAGAAAACGGAGAGGTTTTCGACCCTCAAAATAGAAAGACAGATTATCGCGTCGTCGTTGACCCTAAAAAACCAGCCTACAGCGATAAGGGGGATTTGTATAAAGGGAATGAGCTAATCGGAAATATTTATTTTGAGTATAGCGAGAAGAATATTTTTAGAGTTTCCAATACCAACTACCTATGGATGTCCTACAGTGATGACGATGGGAAGACTTGGTCTGCACCAAAAGATATTACACATGGGATTCGGAAAGATTGGATGCACTTCCTAGGAACTGGACCTGGTACGGGGATTGCCTTGCGTACAGGACCTCATAAGGGAAGACTGGTGATTCCAGTTTATACAACAAACAACGTTTCCTACCTAAGTGGTTCTCAATCATCTCGTGTAATTTATTCAGATGATCATGGAGAAACATGGCAAGCAGGGGAAGCAGTTAATGATAACCGTCCAGTAGGCAACCAAACCATTCACTCTTCAACCATGAATAATCCAGGCGCCCAAAATACGGAGTCAACTGTTGTTCAGTTGAATAATGGGGATCTCAAGCTCTTTATGCGTGGGTTGACTGGTGATCTTCAGGTTGCGACCAGTCATGATGGGGGAGCAACGTGGGATAAGGAAATCAAACGTTATCCTCAAGTAAAAGACGTTTATGTTCAAATGTCCGCTATTCACACCATGCATGAAGGAAAGGAATACATTCTACTCAGCAATGCTGGTGGTCCTGGACGCAACAATGGTTTGGTTCACCTGGCTCGTGTTGAGGAGAATGGTGAGTTGACATGGTTGAAACACAATCCTATACAAAGTGGTAAGTTTGCTTACAACTCACTCCAAGAACTCGGAAATGGCGAATATGGTTTGCTTTATGAGCATGCGGATGGCAATCAAAACGATTATACTTTATCCTATAAGAAATTCAACTGGGATTTCTTGACCAAGGATTGGATTTCTCCTAAAGAAGCAAAAGTGAAATATGCGATTGAAAAATGGCCAGGCATTCTTGCTATGGAGTTTGATTCGGAAGTATTGGTCAACAAGGCACCAACCCTTCAATTGGCAAATGGTAAAACAGCACGCTTCATGACCCAGTATGACACAAAAACCCTCCTATTTACGGTGGATCCAGAGGATATGGGTCAAAAAGTTACAGGTCTGGCAGAAGGTGCTATTGAAAGTATGCATAATTTACCAGTCTCTGTAGCGGGCACCAAGCTTTCGAATGGAATGAACGGAAGTGAAGCTGCTGTTCATGAAGTGCCAGAATATACAGGCCCACTAGGGACAGCGGGTGAGGAACCAGCACCAACAGTTGGAAAACCAGAATTTACAGGCGGTGTGAATGGTGAAGAGGCCGCAGTTCATGAAGTGCCAGAATATACAGGTCCATTAGGCACAGCGGGTGAAGAGGCAGCTCCGACAGTCGAGAAGCCAGAATATACAGGCTCACTAGGGACAGCGGGTGAGGAACCAGCACCAACAGTTGAAAAACCAGAATTTACAGGCGGGGTTAATGCTGTTGAGGCCGCAGTCCATGAAGTTCCAGAGTACACAGGCCCACTAGGGACATCCGGCGAAGAGCTAGCCCCAACAGTAGAAAAATCAGAATTCACAGGAGGTGTAAATGGTGAAGAGGCCGCAGTTCATGAAGTCCCAGAGTACACAGGCTCACTAGGGACATCCGGCGAAGAACCAGCCCCAACAGTCGAGAAGCCAGAATACACAGGCGGAGTTAATGCTGTTGAGGCCGCAGTTCATGAAGTACCAGAGTATACAGACCCATTAGGCACAGCGGGTGAAGAGGCCGCTCCGACAGTTGAAAAGCCAGAATTTACAGGCGGGGTTAATGCTGTTGAGGCGGCTGTTCATGAAGTCCCAGAGTATAGAGGCCCATTAGGTACAGCAGGAGAAGAGCCAGCTCCGACAGTTGAAAAACCAGAATTTACAGGTGGAGTTAATGCTGTTGAGGCAGCAGTCCATGAACTCCCTGAGTACAAAGGTGGTGTCAATGGCGCTGAGGCAGCTGTACATGAAATTGCAGAATACAAGGGAGCAGATTCGCTTGTAACTCTTACTAAAAAAGAAGATTATACTTACAAAGCCCCTCTTGCCCAGCAGACACTTCCTGAAACAGGGAACAAGGAGAGTGAACTCCTAGCCTCACTAGGACTAACAGCTTTCTTCCTTGGCTTGTTTGCAATGGGGAAAAAGAGAGAACAATAAGAGAAGAATTCTAATCATTTGGCTTTGTAAAAATAGAAGGAGATAGCAGGTTTTTCAGCCTGCTATCTTTTTCTTTCGGCTCAAGGTGTGCTAATAAGAAATTCTAAGAGACCTGAAACTACTTTCAGGATAGTCTGTTCTATAAAATAGTTTTGAAACTGAAATCTATTCCACTACAAACTATTGAAAGCGCTTAACAAATGATATATAATAAGCCCATAAGAACAAGAAAGGGAGGAAATGGGATGCCACAGATTAGCAAAGAAGCTTTGATTGAACAAATCAAAGATGGAATCATTGTTTCTTGTCAGGCACTTCCTCATGAACCGCTTTATACAGAAGCGGGAGGAGTCATTCCCTTGCTAGTCAAAGCGGCTGAGCAAGGTGGAGCAGTCGGTATCCGAGCAAACAGTGTTCGCGATATCAAGGAGATTAAGGAGGTTACGAAACTCCCGATTATCGGGATTATCAAACGTGACTATCCGCCGCAGGAGCCATTCATTACAGCTACTATGAAAGAAGTTGATGAACTGGCTGAACTAAACATTGAGGTCATTGCTCTGGATTGTACCAAACGTGAACGTTATGATGGTTTGGAAATTCAGGACTTTATCCGACAAGTCAAAGAAAAATATCCGCATCAACTATTGATGGCTGATACCAGTACTTTTGAAGAAGGAATTGCAGCAGTTGAAGCAGGTGTTGATTTTGTTGGAACAACTCTATCAGGTTATACTTCTTATAGTCCGAAAGTAGATGGTCCAGACTTTGAACTAATCAAAAAACTCTGCGATGCCGGTGTGGATGTCATAGCTGAAGGAAAAATTCATACACCAGAACAAGCCAAACAAATCCTTGAATATGGGGTACGAGGCATTGTTGTCGGTGGAGCTATTACTAGACCAAAAGAGATTACGGAACGCTTTGTTGCCGGTCTTAAATAACATAATCTCAAAACAGAGGAGAGTGGTCGATGCGTCGGATAAAATGAAAACGTATACAAATAGAAGCTTACTCACTATCCAATATGGACACGCTTAACAATTAGGAGAATACAAATGAAATTTAGAAAACTAGCTTGTACAGTACTTGCAGGTGCTGCGATTCTTGGCCTTGCTGCTTGTGGTAACTCTGGTGGAAGTAAAGATGCTGGAAAATCAGGAAGCGATAGCGGAAAAACAGAAATCACTTGGTGGGCATTCCCAGTCTTCACACAAGAAAAGACTGGCGATGGTGTTGGAACTTATGAAAAATCAATCATCGAAGCTTTTGAAAAAGCAAATCCAGATGTAAAAGTGAAATTGGAAACCATCGACTTCAAGTCAGGTCCTGAAAAGATCACAACAGCCATCGAAGCAGGAACAGCGCCAGACGTACTCTTTGACGCACCAGGACGTATCATCCAATACGGTAAAAATGGTAAATTGGCTGAGTTGAACGACCTCTTCACAGACGAATTCGTCAAAGATGTCAACAACGAAAACATCGTACAAGCAAGTAAAGCTGGAGACAAAGCTTACATGTATCCAATCAGTTCAGCTCCATTCTACATGGCCATGAACAAGAAAATGTTGGAAGATGCTGGAGTTGCAAACCTTGTAAAAGAAGGTTGGACAACTGATGACTTTGAAAAAGTTTTGAAAGCGCTTAAAGATAAAGGATATACACCAGGTTCATTGTTCAGTTCTGGTCAAGGGGGAGACCAAGGAACACGTGCCTTCATCGCAAACCTTTATGGCGGTTCTGTAACAGATAAAGACGTAACAAAATATACAACAGACGATCCTAAATTCGTCAAAGGTCTTGAGAAAGCTGCTAGCTGGATCAAAGACGGTTTGTTGAACAATGGTTCACAATTTGACGGTGGAGCAGACATCCAAAACTTTGCGAACGGTCAAACTTCATACACAATCCTTTGGGCACCAGCTCAAAATGGTATCCAAGCCAAACTCTTGGAAGCAAGTAAGGTAGATGTGGTAGAAGTACCATTCCCATCAGACTCTGGTAAACCAGCTCTTGAATACCTTGTAAACGGATTTGCAGTATTTAACAACAAAGACGACAAAAAAGTCGCAGCAGCTAAGAAATTCGTTCAATTCATCGCAGATGACAAAGAATGGGGTCCTAAAGACGTTGTTCGTACAGGTGCCTTCCCAGTTCGTACTTCATTTGGTAAACTTTATGAAGACAAACGTATGGAAACAATCAGTGGCTGGACTAAATACTACTCACCATACTACAACACTATCGATGGATTTGCTGAAATGAGAACACTTTGGTTCCCAATGTTGCAATCTGTATCAAATGGTGACGAAAAACCAGCGGATGCTTTGAAAGCCTTCACTGAAAAAGCTAACGAAACCATCAAAAAAGCTACAAAACAATAAGCACTAAGTCAGATTGATTCCCCCCTTTTCCCTGAGCACTACGGTGTAAGAAAAGGGGGACTTTTGTTTGAAATGGTAGGAACTGTCACGAAATTAAAATGAAGTTCTTACATAAGCGAATCTTAAAAAATTTCATTTTGGTTTTAAAACAGTTCAAGAAAATCAAAAACTATTCTATTTGAAAGAGAGGTGCCGACTGTGAAAGTCAATAAAATTCGTATGCGGGAAACAGTGATTTCCTACGCTTTCCTAGCACCAGTGTTATTCTTCTTTGTGATCTTTGTCTTGGCTCCTATGATTATGGGATTCATTACAAGCTTCTTTAACTACTCCATGACCAGCTTTGAGTTTGTTGGTTTGGACAACTACATTCGCATGTTTAAAGACCCTGTCTTTACCAAGTCTTTGATCAATACCGTTATCCTAGTTATTGGATCAGTTCCGATTGTGGTTCTCTTCTCGCTCTTTGTAGCATCTCAAACCTATCATCAAAATGCCATTGCTCGTTCTTTCTATCGTTTCGTCTTCTTCCTTCCTGTAGTTACAGGTAGTGTTGCCGTAACGGTTGTATGGAAATGGATTTATGATCCACTATCAGGGATTCTAAACTTTGTCCTTAAGTCAAGCCATATCATCAGCCAAAACATTTCTTGGCTGGGTGATAAAAACTGGGCTTTGCTAGCGATTATGATCATCCTTTTGACAACATCTGTTGGTCAACCGATTATCCTTTATATCGCTGCCATGGGGAATATTGACAACTCACTTGTTGAAGCAGCGCGTGTTGACGGTGCGACTGAATTTCAAGTGTTCTGGAAGATCAAATGGCCTAGCCTTCTTCCAACAACTCTTTACATCGCGATCATCACGACTATCAACTCATTCCAATGTTTTGCCTTGATTCAGTTGTTGACATCTGGTGGTCCAAACTACTCAACAAGTACCTTGATGTACTATCTTTACGAAAAAGCCTTCCAATTGACAGAGTACGGCTATGCAAATACCATCGGTGTCTTCTTGGCAGTGATGATTGCCATTGTCAGCTTTGCTCAATTCAAGATCCTCGGAAACGATGTAGAATACTAAGGAAAGGAGACAGTTATGCAACCTACACAAAAGAAACCCTTAACAGCTTTCACTGTTATTTCAACGATTATCTTGCTCTTGTTGACCGTACTGTTCATCTTTCCATTCTACTGGATCTTGACAGGGGCCTTCAAATCACAGCCGGATACCATTATGATTCCGCCACAGTGGTTCCCTAAAATGCCAACCATGGAGAACTTCCAACAACTCATGGTGCAAAACCCTGCTATGCAGTGGATGTGGAACTCTGTATTTATCTCACTAGTAACCATGTTCTTAGTCTGTGCAACCTCTTCTCTAGCAGGTTATGTCTTGGCTAAAAAACGTTTCTATGGTCAACGCATCCTCTTTGCAGTCTTTATCGCTGCCATGGCACTTCCAAAACAAGTTGTCCTTGTACCATTGGTACGTATCGTCAACTTCATGGGAATTCACGATACTCTCTGGGCAGTTATCTTGCCTTTGATCGGATGGCCATTTGGGGTCTTCCTTATGAAACAGTTCAGTGAAAACATCCCTACAGAATTGCTTGAATCAGCTAAAATCGACGGTTGTGGTGAGATCCGTACCTTCTGGAGCGTAGCCTTCCCTATCGTGAAACCAGGATTTGCAGCCCTTGCAATCTTTACCTTCATCAATACTTGGAACGACTACTTTATGCAGTTGGTTATGTTGACTTCACGTCAAAACTTGACTATCTCACTTGGGGTTGCGACCATGCAGGCCGAAATGGCAACCAACTATGGTTTGATCATGGCAGGTGCAGCTCTTGCAGCCGTGCCAATCGTAACGGTCTTCCTTGTCTTCCAAAAATCCTTCACTCAAGGGATTACTATGGGAGCTGTTAAGGGATAAGAAAAGTAAACTAGTATATCAAGGTTGCGGAAGTGGTCTTGACATGCTGTGGAAATAGAGAGTTATAAGTGTCTACAAAATGGAGAGTATGCAGTTACTTCGTGAAGTTTTGTTAGACACTTATCAACTTAATTTATGATTTTAGTTAACTATCAGAAACGAAGGAAACAGTATGATTTTTGACGATTTGAAAAACATCGCCTTTTACAAGGGAATCCATCCTAATCTAGACAAGGCTATCGACTATCTCTATCAGCACCGTAAGGATTCTTTCGAACTCGGTAAGTATGAGATTGACGGGGACAAGGTCTTTCTAGTTGTTCAGGAAAATGTCCTCAATCAAGCTGAAAATGATCAATTTGAGCACCATAAGAACTATGCAGACTTGCATTTGCTGGTAGAAGGTCATGAATATTCGAGCTACGGTTCACGTATCAAAGACGAGGCAGTAGCATTCGACAAAGCGAGCGACATTGGCTTTGTCCATTGTCATGAAAAATACCCACTCTTGTTGGGCTATCACAATTTTGCGATTTTCTTCCCAGGAGAACCACACCAGCCAAATGGCTACGCAGGTATGGAAGAAAAAGTTCGCAAGTATCTCTTTAAAATTTTGATTGATTAAAAGAATCAGGAGGAGCAAACATGGCACAAAAAGGGGTAAGCCTTATCAAGGCAGCATTTGATACAGATAATTTTCTCATGCGTTTCAGTGAGAAAGTCTTGGATATTGTGACAGTCAATCTTCTTTTTGTCGTCTCTTGTTTGCCCATCGTGACGATTGGAGTGGCGAAAATCAGCCTTTACGAGACCATGTTTGAGATTAAGAGAAGCAGACGAGTTCCAGTTTTCAGAACCTATCTAAGAGCTTTCAAGCAAAATCTGAAACTGGGGCTTCAGTTAGGTCTGTTAGAGTTGGGCATTGTGTCATTAAGCCTTCTAGACCTCTATCTCTTCTGGGGTCAGACAGCTTTACCTTTCCAGATTGTGAAAGCTATATGTTTGGGGATTCTCATCTTCCTCACTCTGGTGATGCTGGCTAGCTATCCCATTGCTGCGCGCTATGATTTGTCTTGGAAAGAAGTGTTGCAAAAGGGGCTTATCTTGGCAAGTTTTAACTTTCCATGGTTCTTCCTCATGTTAGCCATTCTCTTTCTCATAGTGATGGTTCTTTATCTATCCGCATTCACTCTCCTTTTGGGTGGATCGGCCTTTATCCTCTTTGGTTTTGGTTTGCTAGTCTTTCTCCAAGTAGGTTTGATAGAGAAAATATTCGCCAAATACCAGTAGGATGGCTTGTTCCTGAAACTACTTTCAATCGTTACAGTTTCTAAAATACAAGTAGAAACTAAAATCTAAGTGTATACAAGATATTGAAAGCGATTTTCACAAGGTGTATACTAAACTTGTAAAAAATAGAACTGCTCTCAGCAGAAAAAAGAAATCTTAGGAGAAAATCTATGTCAGATTTGAAAAAATACGAAGGTGTCATTCCAGCCTTCTACGCATGTTATGATGATCAAGGAGAAGTCAGTCCGGAGCGTACGCGTGCCTTGGTTCAATACTTTATTGATAAGGGAGTTCAAGGACTTTATGTCAATGGTTCTTCTGGTGAATGTATTTACCAAAGTGTGGCAGATCGCAAATTGATTTTGGAAGAAGTCATGGCAGTTGCTAAAGGCAAATTGACTATCATCGCCCATGTTGCCTGCAACAATACCAAAGACAGTATGGAACTTGCTCGCCACGCGGAAAGCTTGGGTGTAGATGCCATTGCAACGATTCCACCGATTTACTTCCGCTTGCCAGAATACTCAGTTGCCAAATACTGGAACGATATCAGTTCTGCAGCTCCAAACACAGACTACGTTATCTACAACATTCCTCAATTGGCAGGTGTTGCTTTGACTCCAAGTCTCTACACAGAAATGTTGAAGAATCCACGTGTTATCGGTGTTAAGAACTCTTCTATGCCAGTTCAAGATATCCAAACCTTTGTCAGCCTTGGTGGAGAAGACCACATCGTATTCAATGGTCCAGATGAACAGTTCCTAGGTGGTCGCCTCATGGGTGCTAAAGCTGGTATCGGTGGTACTTATGGTGCGATGCCAGAACTCTTCTTGAAACTCAATCAGTTGATTGCTGAGAAAGACTTGGAAACAGCGCGTGAATTGCAATACGCTATCAACGCAATTATTGGCAAACTCACTGCTGCACATGGAAATATGTACGGTGTCATCAAAGAAGTCTTGAAGATCAATGAAGGACTTAACATTGGTTCAGTTCGTTCACCATTGACACCAGTGACTGAAGAAGATCGCCCAGTTGTAGAAGCAGCCGCTCAATTGATTCGTGAAACCAAGGAGCGCT